>CAILCX010000103.1 GCA_903832775.1 uncultured Methylobacter sp.
CTGACTCGGCGTTGGATTCTTTTTGATTTTTACCGAGTCCTCGTCGATCACAAAACTGTCGATGGCTCCGATAGTGACCAACGCTTCCAGGGCTTTACGCATTCGGTATTTAAAATCCCGCATGGTTTGAGCACAGCTTCCGCTGAGACGATGAAGGGTGCCGATCTTCAACGGATAGGGTGCGGCATGAGAGGACAAAAAGCCATGCAGCCACAGGGCTAGCGGCTGCTTCCGCAGTTCGTGCCGTTGTTCAAATTCAATATGCGTGTAGCCGTCCTCAAACAAGCGCAGCATTGATTCAGTGAGTTCGACCACGTAACGCTGAGTGACCTCATCCCGGTAATAACGCAGAAAACCTTTTTCACCAAAACTATCGCGACCATGGAAGGTCATTTCCACAAAGGCACCCCCTAATCTGGCCATCGATTCCTTCAACCACTCGTGCTGACTTTTGCCGGTACCTTTGCCCAGTGAGGTTAACAGGGCATGGGCGCTAAAAGTGACATTAAATCCCGGCAACTGTTGTCGGGACAAATGCACGATTTGCATCCAGACATCAAGATCCGACTGGTTAAGCTGCACGCCCAGAAACCGGACTTCGATACCATCAACCGAAGCCAACAAGGTGCGTTTTTTATAGGCGATGCGTTCATTACCCTGAATACCGGCAAATAAGGCACTGCGCAAACAAGCATTCGGTGTGCCACGCATCGGTGCCGGCCAATTGGGTGTGGCGGTCAGCGGTTGGACAACGTGTAGTTGGGCATTTTTACGCTCGACCATTTGTTGAAAACGTTCGGTAATTCCGTCAAGGTTGTCCTGCTCGGAATTTCGATCGTGAGCGGTAGCTTGTTTTGATGAAATCATAAACACCTCACTTCAACAGACTGGACGGATTACAGCCCTGTTTGAGCACCGTTAGTGGAATCGATGTGCGCGAAATCAGTGCATGGTCAGCCGCTGTCATGTCTAGCTGGTGATGGCAATATTTTCGCCAGGCGCGTTGTAAAGCTAGATCTTCATTCGTAGCAGAAACGCTAACGGCCTGGATGTTGCTGCAATCCAGTTCACTGAGAGCAGGACCTGAGAAAGTTGAGCCTGAATTAATACGCGACAGCTTGTTATCGACCTGTCGAACAACATGCTCAATTGACGAACCTCGTAGCACGGAGCCTCCCAAGCCACCCCCTTGCCAGGCGCTATCAAGCCGCCAAGGGGTTTCAGCTTGCGCCCCTGGTAAAATCGATTCAATCACGGCTTCACTCACCGTTTCCGTTGGAGCAATTGGGGTGCAGCCAGTGCTTAACATGGCATTCAAGAGAATTAAACAGGCAGGTGACATTGATTTCATGGTGACTCCGGTGTGCATTGAAAAATCACCCACACTAAAAGCAACAAAGCGGGCCGATAGCGCAAAAAGTTGTCTTTTTTGCAATTTTTTGTCAGTACAGACCGGCTTATTTTTGTCACGATGTAATCTTATGGGAAAAATCACGACTGCCTTTATCAATCGCCTTGGAATTCGCCTGTTTGACGGTCGATCAGCGTTAATACCTGATCAAACACCACCGCCCGACGAGGAGATTCCACGCTATCCGCCTTTCATGAAGGGGCTTCCGGCTGCCCCGGTGGAGCGTATTTTGTCCACGCAAGTCGAACTGATCAAGGCGATCGAACATGCGTTATCATTGCCGGACGATCTCTATCAGACCATTGCCGAGCCGGTCATTGCGCGTTATGCGGCGTTTAGCCATCTGCTGCCAGCTTCAGAGTCACATCACCATCGCGGTGCCGGTGGACTGTTCCGCCATGGCCTGGAGGTCGCCCACTGGGCAACCCAAGCTGCGCAAGGCTGTTTGTTTGCCACTCAGGCCACGCCTCGCGAACGCAAGGAGCAAGAACTCCGTTGGCGCTTGGCCGTCTGTTTTGCAGGCTTACTGCATGACATTGGCAAACCGGTTTCGGATATGGCAGTCGTTGACCGACACGGCGAGCACACCTGGAATCCCTGCGATGAAAATTTGACCGACTGGGCGGCACAACAGGGCATCGATCATTATTTTTTACGCTGGCGGGAAAACCGGCATAAGCGCCATGAACAGTTCTCTGCTTTAGTCATCGAACGAGTACTCACCCGAGCATCGAGGTCTTACCTACTGGCGCCAGGCCCTGACATTATGCAGGCGATGCTGGAAACCATTCATGGCCTGGATCGTGGTGCCAAATTGTATGAACTGGTCATGGTCGCAGATCGTAAAAGCGTGGAGCGCGACCTGAAAGCGCATTACCACACCACTGATTCAGCAATGGGGATGCCGGTTGAGAAATACCTGTTCGATGCGATGCGGCGTTTGATTAAATCGGGACATTGGCTCGCCAATGAAAAAGGCGCACGCATCTGGCGGTTCAAGGAAGGAATTCATATTGTCTGGCGTATCGGCGCTCAGGACATCGTCGACACACTGGCCAAGGACAAAGTCCCCGGTATTCCGCGTGACGAAGATACTTTGGCCGATATTCTGATCGAGCGAGGCTTGGCTATTCCCAAGACCTTGCCAGATGGCAGACATTATCGTTATTGGCGCATGCAGCCTCAGGGTTTGGAGGTAACCTTGTACATGCTGCGTTTGGCGTCAATGGAATTGATTTTTAGCAATGAACCCCCGGTGGTGGTTGAGGGAGTTGAAATTGATGACGCACCCGAAACGGCTGTTTACGGGGAGTCAGAGAAAAATATTACACAACCAGCATCTCAGCCAGACCTGCCGATTGAACCGCCTACCAACACACACGAAGCTGCAACGTCTCTTTCAACTGAATACGGACAGGAACCGTTAAACAATGGACAATCAGATAATTCGCAGTTGCTCTCACTGGCTATGGTTCCATCGATAAGCGCCGAGACCGAAAGTACTCAACAAGTTAAAAAAACCACTGTCGGCGGTACTGCAAAAAAAGCCAAAAGACTATCCAATTTTGATCAAAAAAACGAACCTGCATTCATTCTTGCACCTGAAAACGGGGGCATTGATACGGCCAGAAATTGGCTGCATGCCCAGGGTCTGGCAGGTCAATGGCTCATACAGATCGCTACTGAAATCAACCAGGGACAATGGCAACTGGGTATTGATCTGCTGGAGATTCAGAACCAGTGGTTACTGCCATTTCCGGACACAACCCAACATTTCAATGTTGAACCAAATCTTTTCATCAAAACCTTGGAAGAGAAGGGTTGGCTGATAACCGATATACTTTCTCCCATGCGCAAGGTACAGGTGATCAATAATGTGCGGGGACTACTATTAGCCACGGAGCCCAGTGGATTTATGAAACAGTTGCTAAAGGCTTCCAACTTGCCTTTAGCAACGACAATCTTTGAACAGCCTTCGAAACTCGATAATCAAGGGGCTACTCAAGATAGCAGCGGCAATCGCTTGCAGAAAAAATCTGTAAAACCCTGTAAAAAACAAGAACTAAAACAAGTATTAGCCACACCTAAACTGCAAGCTACTGACCAGCAACCGCTTGCTACAACGCAATCATCCAAACCTACACGGATGAAACCTGTTCAAGCTACACAGGAAGATATTTTAAATCCAAATCCAAATCCAAAACCAAAACCAAAACCAAAACCAAAACCAAAACCTCAATCTGAGGCAGAACCCGCCATTACGCACAAGCCTGCTCAAAATTCGGTGCGTAGTCCTTCATCGGGTAATCAAACGGTCATTGCCTTGATCGATCAACTTCGAACATACAGATCTGTTTCGGAAGCGGCCATAGCAGGCAAAACCTGGCATAGCGTAGAAGAGACCGACATAGCCCAGTATTTATCACAGCATCCCGGACTCAAGCGTAGCGC
>CAILCX010000104.1 GCA_903832775.1 uncultured Methylobacter sp.
AAGCGCTGGTCGCAGGCCTTGCAGTCGCTCAAAAAGTTACTGATGAACAAATCAAGCTTAATGCTGTTGCCCAAAAGGCCACAGATGAACAAATGAAACGTACGGAGGAACTGGTCGCCAGCTTGGCTGTCGCTAATCAAGAAAGCTCTCGTAAACTGGATAAGCTCGCTGAGTTATATGGTAACGTGGGTAAAAATCAGGGTGATGTTGCAGAAGAGTTTTTCTTAAACAGCTTACTTAAAGATAATCACTTAGGCTCTGTCCATTTTGAAGATGTCGTCACCAATATGGGCAAACATCGCGACCAAATCCAAGAAGAATATGATTTGGTGATGACCAATGGTGATGCCATTGGCATTGTTGAAGTTAAATACAAAGCACATACCAATGATCTGGATAAGTTAGATCGCAAGATGCAAAACTTTAAGAAACTGTTTCCAATTTACCGGAACTATAAGCAATATGGCGCAATTGCGTCCTTCCACATTAATGATGATGCCAAAAGAGAAGCCTTAAGACGCGGCTATTTTGTGCTGCAACGTAGCGGTGATTTGGTACATACCGAAAGTGGTGAGCCGTTAATGGTGTTATAGTCATTTCGAAATAACCGGGGACGGAGTAAAGTTATTTTTACAAATGATAACAGATACTTAATACCAGGCATGTTAAATTCTAATATCACCTGGAAAAACTTGTCTGGACCTGTAACAAAAGTGTCAATCACCTTGATTGCCAATCATTATGGCCTGGTTTCTGTGGCAGCTCTTGCCATTTCCAGTGCTAGCACTCAGAGTTATTGGGATGCTACCGGGAGTTTTAGTGCACCCCCTAATTTTATTTGTGAGCTTTAAAAATCAAATATGGCTGCACAATAATTTTTATCGCTGAGCCAATGCGTTTTTTTGGCCCACTAATTTTTAAAAATTCTTTATAAAGTACCTTTAAATATGCCTAATATTGTTTTTTAATGCCCAAAAATCTTTTATTTTTATCATAATTGTTTTTTTAACATCCCTAAATATTTTATTTCTGTTTGAAATTTTATAAACACCTAAAAACCGTTGCAACATCTTATTTTAATGGGTTTCCATAAATGTTTCAGGGAGTGCGCAAATAGTTTTAGGGAATGCAAAAAAACTTTTATCCGGTCTAACGTAACTTCCAGGGATAGCGTTAAATATTTTTATGCTAACACTAAACTTATTTACTTGACTAACGGCCATAATTAGGAATATGCTATCGCCCGTGTTAAAACACCTAATAGTAGTTGTTAGCTTCATTTGCATCTGATTGTCTTCGCCAGCAGTATTTCTAATCGTCATACAAACCAGCAGGAGTTACATACGCTTATGACCAGTAATAGTTTTTTTCCAAGCACTGAATCCGGACAAATTGTCTGGCTCACCAATTATTCCTCCAAGCTTTCCGTACATAGCTCTGCTTGCGGTATCAGTGATGAAGAAGTAACCGAAACCTTAAAGGACGTCCGTTATTATATTTGGATGTTGCAACATTGGCATCCTGCTGTGCAACGTGACGGGAAAGAGGCTACGGCTTTTAAACTACTGATGGTAAATGGTAGTGGTACAGGCAGCAATGTTCCGCCACAAGCCTCCGCGTTTCCTGACCCTCCGCATGTTCCAGCGCCCGGCATGCAGAAAAGACTCTTTAGTCAGATTGCCCGTATCAAGGCTAATCCCAATTATAATGAGGCTGTTGGCCAAAATCTGGGTATTATTGGAATTTCAAGTAACGTAGAACATCCTGTTCCTGAGTTTAGCGTCACTGTTGAAATGGGTGCAACGGGTCCCAGGGTACGCATTGATTTTAAAAAATATGGACATACCGGCATTTGGATAGAAAGCCGCATAAATGGTGGCGACTGGACATTTTTGGCCATTGACACAGTAAAGCCTTATCTTGATGAGCGTCCTCTTGCTAGCGGCAACCTCCATGAAACCCGTGAATATCGTCTACGCTGGTGGGATAAAAGTGAACCTCACGGCGAATGGAGTGTTATGCAAAGAGCGGTGCTGGGGATTTAAATATTTCGCTACCGAGGTTTAAGGTAAAGCTATATAAATTATTTTCTTAAAAATTTTTATACTCTAATTAGGCCACAAACAGGATGGGGATGGGGTTGCTGTCGCTCTACCCATCCTGCCTGCTTATTTTGGTGGAAGACCTTCCAGATTACAAAAACTTAATAGCTGCAATGACTATACCGCCAACAGTCAACGTGGTTGCAAATGACCAGACCATAAAATGATCCATACGTGAAGTCAGTTGATCAAAGCGTTTATCTACTTGTTCAAAACGTTTAGCTGTTTCAACTTGCATTTGTTCAAAGCGCTTATCCATATCTTCACGAAGCAACTTCATCTCACTGCGTAAATCAATATCCAAATGGGCAAAATGATTGGTTTGGGCTTTGAGCATCAAAATCATCATTTGATCAGATGAAATGCCTTGTCCGCTGGCAACCTGTTCCATCACTTTTTGCGCTTGACTGTCCAGCCAATCTTCAAAAAATTTATCATCAAACATCATTAGCCCCCCATTTCTTTATCTTAATATGTTAAATTTTATCACAATATTAACCAGATAATCTCAGTTTGCAGGCAAAATTGAATCAATTTATCGTTGATAAGTCAGCTTATGGGGAATTCTTGCTGTTTTGTCCGTGAAAGTGGTTTGCTATGTTAAAATTATCGACATTGACTATCAGGAGAAGAACATGACTGATGATGAATTAAAAGCGTTGGTCGCAGGCCTTGCTGTTGCTCAAAAAGTGACTGATGAACAAATTAAGCTTAATGCTGTTGCCCAAAAGGCGACAGATGAACAAATGAAACGTAC
>CAILCX010000105.1 GCA_903832775.1 uncultured Methylobacter sp.
ATATTTCAGAAAAATTAACGGCCTTGCCTCAACTGCACTTTGTTGGTATCAGCGATGAGGTGATACCTAGGCAGGTGGCCTTGCGCTTTATTGCCAGGCAACAGTCGCAATCAAGCCCGACTCCTTGTGCCGGGATAATGATGGTTGTAGCGGGGCATCAGGATAATTGGATTCAGCAATGGCCACAACTATTGCGCCAACCTTTTCCCTGCCAGGAGGTGTTGCGTAGGTTGCGTTATGACTGATCAATGCAGTTGCGTCGGTCGGGTTAGCGACAGCGTAACCCGACGAATCGAAGTGTCTGCAATAGCGATTAAGAGCAACGCAAAAGCATTTGCAGAGTAATAGCGTAACTCGATATTTACTAACAATTGTCGGGTTACGTTGAGCCAACCCAACCTTGGTTTTCCGCTTATGTGCATAAGTATCTACACAAATCATATAGCCGTCATTTCGGCAGGGAGAGCAACGCGAGGGTTGGCCAGAATCCAGGGCACAGGGACATGAAAATTTTTGATCAAAAGTAGCTCTATATAGTTAAAAATTGGTTTGCGTAATTCAAGATTGCCATCCATGGCATCTGGATCCCGGCAATCCATGCCGGGATGACGAGTTGTGTAGATACCTATGCTTATGTGACTGCTCAGAGCATAACCATAGGGGCAGACATATCTGTCTGCCCTAAATTAAACACAGGTAAAAACGCTAGACCTTTCAGGATTTAAAAACCTGAAAGGTCTAAATCCTGCCAATAATGAGAAGTTCCTGTTTTTTAAGTTCACGAACTTCCTGTTCTCTGTACTAGGGAATTAATACCCTATCTAGGTAATTAATTCCCTAGCTTTTTGAGTAACTCTAGTCCATTGCTTACTTCTGACGTCTAAGTTTTACCGGTAAATATTTTTATTCAATAGTGCTCGCTACTAAACGTAAATATTAAATACAACAACTTACGGTATATGTTAGATGTACCTTGGAAGAAAAAAGAAATTTGCTTACGCTAAAAACAGTAACACAAATCGCTTGGCGCATTTTTTGCTAAAAACATTAGAATTTTTAATACATTATAGATTAAGGAACCGCTTGTATTAAGAATGCCTGTAGTTAATGTTGGTATTGCCTTCATTTTTGGTAATTATTCAGTCCCCATTTTTCAAAGGGGGCTGTGAATACCTACCATGTAACCTCGTTCATACCTTTTCAATTAAAAAAAACAATAAAGTTGAAGCCTTAACGATGCCTATAAAATCCAGTAAAACCTTGGTTTTCATCACGCTCCTTACTCTGGCGCTCTCATTGGCAGATGCAAGGTTAGCTTTAGCTGAACCGAAAGGCGACGAGTCCATCTTTAAATACAAAAAAGAACTCGCCATCACCGACCAGCAAGAAGCCAACCTTCGCAACATCATTGCCAAGATTCAGGACACGCTTAAGAAAAAAACCGAAGAACTCAACCAGCATCGGGCCGGACTCAACAAAATGCTGGAGAGCAAGGCCGACCTTGCCAAGATAAAAGAAAAACTGCGCACCATCGCCCGGATACAGGCAGAAGCCACCTACGAAGATATCGCCAGTATCAGAGCCATAGAAACCGAACTCACCGCAGCCCAAATGACCCGGTGGCGAGGCATGCAGGAAAAATTTCGCAAAAGCCAGGAGAAAACCCAGGCCCTTTCGCCTGCACAAAAAGAGGCCGCCCCATGAAAAAACTAATGTTTGCCAACGTTATTATTGCGCTGCTGTCGATGGTTTCGGCGTCGGCGTTTGCGGCTAGTAATTCTTGGGCTGTGAATGCTAGCGGGAACTGGGTTGATGCTGGTAATTGGACTGGCAGTGTAGTCCCTGGAGCAACCGGTACTACCGCCAATACAGACACCGCGACGTTTAGTACATCGCTTACGACTACAAGCGACATCACGGTTGATGCCGGTCGGAATGTCAAGTTCATCGTTTTTGGCAACCCTTCCACTTTTGGTTACAACCTGACTGGCAACCCTTTGTTATTAACCAATGGCGGTACGATCATCAGTAATGCCACTGGGGACTTTGCTAATATAAACACAATTTCTTCGGACATTCAAATTCAGGGCAATGCCGGCACCGCCACCTTCACATCTAATGATTCACAACGACTGCTAATCGGCGCAGTGACAGGGGTATCCACGGGACTCAACCTTACAGGACTTACCCTCGACGGTACAAGTGTGTCAACAAACAACAAAACCGGTGTTATTGATGGCCGCTTGGCCGTAACCAAAGTCGGTACTGGCACTTGGACTCTCTCTGGCAACAATACCTACACCGGCAGCACGACTGTTTTCAACGGCAGGTTGATTGATTCCGGTTCAATCGGTAACAGCGACCTTACCGTCAGCGGACGTCAAGCGACTTTCGACCTTGGGGGGGGGCACAGCGATACTGTTGGCACGGTCACCTTGATCGCTAATGGTACTATCGCCGGTAGCAGTGGTTCAACCCTGACCAGTAACGCGGCTTATAACCTGCAGCAAGGTTTGGTTTCCGCATATTTGGCCGGCACGGCGAACCTCACTAAAACCACAGTTGAAGGGGTGATTCTCACAGGCGACAATAGTTACGTAGGGGCTACCCTAGTCAATGAGGGTACATTACGTATCGAAAATGGCAATGCACTTGGAGACAGTATCGCTGGCACGACCGTTGCCGGCGGTGCAACCCTGGAGATTGGCACTGGTAGTCCAGGACTTATTATCCCCGAATCGCTTACGATCAACGGGCAAGGTGTGCTTAACGCTGGCGCGTTGGACAATGAGACTGGCAACAATACCATTACCGGCCAGATTACATTGGGTAGCGACGCACGGATTGAAACTGACGGGGGAAGTACTCTGACGCTTGATAGCGTTACCGCTATTACCGGCTCAGGCAATGCTTTGTCCGTCAATGCGGAGGGTAACACGATCATCAACAGCAGCATCGCTACGGGTACCGGAACGCTGACTAAAGATGGTATCGGCATACTGGAGCTAAATGGCGCCAATACCTACACCGGCTTGACTACTATCACCGCAGGCACGGTGAAGCTGGGTAATGCTAATGGCCTGGGCACAACGGCTGCGGGCACGACGGTTTCTGCGACAGGTGCGGCTTTGGATTTAAACGGCCAGATAGTAGGTGCCGAAGCAGTCACACTCAATGGTACGGGTGTCGGTTCGAGCGGTGCGTTATACAATAGTAACGCGACACTCGCAAGTTTGAGCGGTTTGGTTACGCTGGCCGGTGACAGCACGATCACATCGACTGGTTCGGGTGGTCTGACATTTACGGGAGGTATCAATGAAAACGGCAAGACTTTGACTTTGAATGGAGCAGCCGGAACCAGAGAGATCAACGTCGATAATAATGCCATCAGCGGCGTCGCGGGTTCTAATCTCGTGGTAGATAATGTCACCGTCAACCTGAATGTTGAAAACACTTACATTGGTTCTACCGCTATCATTAACGGAGCCACACTAAACGCGAACGCCACCGATGCGCTGCCGAACTCCGTCGGCGGTCGCACGGCGGTGAGTATGGATCAGGGGGGCGGTGGCGGTTCGACACTGGTACTTAGTAACGGTGCCAATCAGTCCATCGCCTCGCTCACCGGCGAGATTACTTCGCGAGTCATCCTCGTAGGAAACCTGACAATAGGAGCTGCTGATTTGGGTACGACTACTTTTGCAGGCGTTATTTCGGGAGAAGGATCGCTGACGAAGGATCGCACTAATACTCTGACGCTTTCCAACTCCAACACCTATGGCGGCAAGACGACAATCGCAGACGGTACCTTATCGATTAATAACGTTAATACCTCAGCGACAGCCAATCAGTCACTTGGCACTAACGCAGCAGTGGATCTCGGCGTGGCGATCACCTCGTCCGGTATCCTTAACTATACCGGCGCAGCAGGTACGCTGGCTAAAAACATCAACGTCTTGGGTAATGGTTTGGACACCATTCAGAATAACGGCACCGGCTTGCTGACGCTGTCGGGTAATGTAGTCAAAGACGGCACGGTGCTCACCCTCAAGGGCGGCAACTTGGGCATTGATGTAACCGGCACCATTTCCGGTTCAAGCGTCAACTCCGATCTCATCATCGATGGTGGAACTACAACCCTGTCCGCTGCCAACACCTACATTGGCCCGACTTCTATCATTAACGGAGCCACACTAAACGCGAACGCCCTCGATGCGCTGCCGACCTCCGGCGGCGATCGCACGGCGGTGAGCATGGATCAAACAGGCATTGGCGGTTCGACACTGGCACTCGTCGGCTTCGACCAGTCCATCGCATCCCTCACCGGAGTGAATTCTTCGCGAGTCAACCTCAACGGAAATAACCTGACAATAGGAACGACAGGGGGCGCGACTACTTTTGCAGGCATTATTTCTGGTGCGGGCGGCAGCCTGACGAAGGATGGCGCCAGTACCCAAGTACTATCAGGTGAAAATAATTACACCGGCACGACCACCATCAGCGCCGGAACGCTACAGGCCGGAGCCGATAACGCCTTCTCGGCCGGTTCGGCAACGACGCTGGGCGCAGCAGGCACCCTCGACCTTAACAACTTTGCCAATACCATCAATGCGCTGGCCGGTGCCGCGGGCAGTAAGGTGCTGCTTGGCAGCGCAACGCTAACCACCGGGGATGCAACCAATACCACCTTCGCGGGCGTCATCTCCGAAACCGGCAATGTCATCAAGCAGGGTACAGGCATTCTTACGTTAAGCGGTACCAACACCTACACCGGCACGACCACCATCAGCGCCGGAACGCTACAGGCCGGAGTCGATAACGCCTTCTCGGCCGGTTCGGCAACGACGCTGGGCGCAG
>CAILCX010000106.1 GCA_903832775.1 uncultured Methylobacter sp.
ACAGCGGCATAATAGGTTTCATAGCCTAAAACATGCGGCTTCTTGGCTAGTTTGGTATTTTCTTTATAGCCCGCATAAGCAGCCTCTCTTAATAGTTGGGGCAATATGGCATAGAGACGGCGGGCCAAAAGCTTCCTATTCTTTACTGAGGCTTCAATTCCATCACGATAAAAGCCAATCTCATAGCCGGTCTGTTTATTTTCTACTTTGTCAGATCCATACTTTTCACGCAGATATTTGGATAATGTTTTGGCATCTCCATCAATAGGCATTAAGGGATCGTCAATAAGTGGTATCGGGGTCATTTCCATCGCTGGATTATACATCCAGTCCCCAAACCACTTTATGAACTTGGCAGTTCTAACTTGCGCCCATTGCATAGGGTTCAGGTTGGAGGGTTTGCCGTTAGGGGCTAAGCATGGGGCTTCGCTTGTAGATTGATAAAAAAACTTCATCAGATTTAGCATTAAATCTTTTTGACAAAAGCACCGCATTGCCTTCGTCATCATAAGTAATGGTGTCTATTGATTTGCGATTGTTCTTAGTATTTTGATAGGCATATTCTTTGCCATCATCAAGCTGGTTCACCTGGTGCGATCTGAAGGAGGTCTCTGAATATCAGACCAACAAGCCATTGGTGGTGGCAACTCATCATGATCTGAGCGTCTGCACTGGCATCAACCAAATAGTAGGCATCGCGAGCTGGTTAACTTGGTGCGATCTGAAGGAGGTCTATGAATATCAGACCAACACGCCATTGATAGTGGCAACTCATCACAATCTGACCGGGTTTCTTGGCATTGTCGGGATGTTAATTATATCTTTTTTCTCAACCTTGATACTTCATTGCTAACAGTCCTTAGCATCCCTTTTGCCCGGTACTCTCCTTTTCCAGTATCAACAAGAACAAGCCCAAGCGCATATTTTACAGTTACTTTTTCCCACTCCATTATGTTAATTTTATTAAGCGTAAGCTGTCCAATACTAAGATTTTGGCTTTTCTTGCGACCTGTATTTTTTTTTAGTTTTGTTATTGGTGTGAGCAATGTCCCTAAATGTTCTGGCAATGGTTTTTTTCTTCGGCTTGCATTTTTAACTTTTTTTTTAATAGCTGAGTTTCTTGGTCATGTTTCTGTAATAACTGTGTGCCTGACCTCTCAAGAAACAGGGCATATTCTCGCCACTTGTCAACAGTCCATTCCTCTTGATTATCAAAATCTAATTTCTGATAAAGTTGGTCTAGGCTTCCAATTTAAAGGGATAGGGGCATAAAACATGTGAAACATATAAATCAACCTCGTTAAAGTTGGTCGTTAATAAGGGTAAACCAGAAATAGGGTAACGAGTCCTATATTCAGCCGCTAAGCCTATCTGGTATGGCTATTATAAAGCCTTTCTAAAAGTTGCTTGTATTACGGTTTGCTCAGTCATCACGTTATCAAGAAAATCAGCCCATGCTTGCAACATTTCAAAGCGTTGCGTTTTATATTGTGCGTGCGAGTAGTTGCCAGCCATGCCCGGTATAGCATGACTTAAAGTGGTTTCTATCACTTCAGGCGAATAGCCTTTATCCCTAAGTTGAGTTGATACAGTGTGTCGGTGGTCATGAATGTTGTAATCAATAATATCCCCAGCTGATAATGCGGCGGCGTGGAGTGCGTTTAAATTATCGCCACGCATAGCTCTATTATTATCGGTAGCCATTGGCAAAACCCATTGACTCCCACCCGCCAATCTTTTCAGCTCTATAAGCATTTCTATAGCCTGACTTGGCAACATAACCAAATGATCTTTTTTAGTTTTCATCCTTGCGGCGGGGATTAACATTTCTTGTTTATCAAAATCTATTTCCTGCCATGACGCACCACACAATTCATTTTTTTTAACGCCAGAATTAATAACAAATGCAATGCCAGTTTATAACCTCAGTAAGCATTAGCTTGGTATAGCCCGGTTAAATAGCGTTTGATTTCTGGTGTCTTTAGCCAGCGTTCGCGTTTATTGCGTCCACCTATACGCGCCGCCTTGATTAAAGCCGCTGGATTGTGTTTACAAAAATCATGCTCAACAGCAAAGCTAAATATACGATCTGTCCACCCATGACAATTTAAGGCAATGGCTACACCTTTAAATTCCCTTATGTCATAAATTAATTCTCTGACTATGCCTATGTCTATAAGTTCTAGTGGCATATTTTCAAGTTTGGGCAACAAGTGAGTTCTAACCGGATTCCAACCCATATCGGGATTTTTCCATTTCTTATCCACCCATTCTGTCTTGTATTTTTGGGCGGCATCTCCAAACGTCATTAATGCCTGGGTCAGTTCTAAATCTTTGGTGGCGTTGGCGAGGGCTTCGATCTCTTTAATACCAAAGCCGTCAATAATCATTTGTAGTGCGCCGGCGGCATCAAGCAATATAGACGGATGCCGCCCAAATTGAACAAGCTCTCTGGCTACTGCATGAATTTTTCGCGCATTGGTCAAACTAATCTCTGGATAATTGCCATAACCATATTTATATTTCTTGCCATCAAGCCTAAATTCGCCGCGCCAAAACTTGGCACCTGCCCCTCGGATTATCAACACTAGCCCCTTTGCATCGGCCTTTTGGTAATCCTTGCCGGTGGCCTTGATTTTTCTGATCTCTGTATCTGTTAATGACATGTTAAGCCCCCTGTTTTTTGGAAGGTATTACAGATAGACAGGTGCGTTAGTCAATACAGGGGGCAAAAATCGTGGGTTTGTATGGTTTTGCTTGGGATAGTCTGGGCATAAAAAACCCCGCTAAGCCTTGTGGCTTGCGGGGTCTTGGTGCGGGTCTGAGCCTGTATGAAACAGGCTTAAACTTTATAGGCTGTAATACATATCGTATTCAGCTGGATGAGTACTCATACGGATACGAGTAACTTCTTCCATTTTTAGTGCAATATAACCATCAATTACATCATCAGTGAAAACACCACCGCGGGTCAAGAATTCACGGTCATTGCTCAAAGCGTCTAAGGCTTGATCAAAAGAGTGACAAACTTGCGGAATGTTATTCGCTTCTTCTGCTGGTAAATCATACAAATCTTTATCCATAGCATCGCCAGGATGGATTTTGTTTTGAATTCCGTCAAGACCGGCCATCAACATTGCTGCGAACGCCAAATAAGGGTTTGCAGTTGAGTCAGGGAAACGAACTTCAATACGACGTCCTCTAGGATTAACAACATAAGGAATACGGATGGAAGCTGAACGGTTACGTGCAGAGTAAGCCAGCATTACAGGTGCTTCAAAGCCGGGAACCAGGCGTTTGTAGCTGTTGGTTGAGGCGTTGGTAAATGCGTTCAATGCTTTAGCGTGTTTAATGATACCGCCGATGTAATACAGGGCAGTTTCAGACAAGCCACCGTATAAATCGCCAGTAAACAGGTTGACGCCGTTTTTAGCCAATGATTGGTGAACATGCATACCGCTACCGTTATCGCCAACTAAAGGCTTAGGCATGAAAGTCGCAGTTTTGCCATAAGCATGAGCGATATTGGCAACGACATATTTCAGTTCTAATACTTCGTCAGCTTTTTTAACCAGTGTGTTAAATCTTACGCCGATTTCGCACTGGCCTGCAGTAGCTACTTCATGGTGATGAACTTCAGTGGTCATGCCCATTTCTTCAAGTGTTAAGCACATTGCAGATCGCATGTCTTGCAATGAATCAACTGGGGGCACAGGGAAATAACCGCCTTTAACGCCTGGACGATGACCGGTGTTGCCGTCAGGATAGACTTTTTCCGAGTTCCAGCCCGCTTCTTCTGAATCAACTTTGTAAAAAGAACCACTCATATCAGTGCCCCAGCGGACGTCATCAAATATGAAGAATTCATTTTCAGGGCCGAAGAATGCAGTGTCTGCAATACCGGTTGATTGTAAATAGGCTTCTGCGCGTTTCGCTAATGAACGTGGGTCACGTTCGTAACCTTGCATGTTTTTAGGTTCAATGATGTCACAACGGATGATTAAAGTGTTGTCATCAAAAAATGGATCCATAACAGCGGTTGATGGATCGGGCATTAAGATCATGTCAGATTCGTTGATATGCTTCCAGCCCGCGACTGAAGAGCCGTCAAACATGTTACCTTCTTCAAAGGTGTCTTCGTCGATGGAATGGGCGGGAAATGTTACATGTTGTTCTTTGCCACGTGTGTCGCAAAAACGAAAATCAACAAATTTTACGTCGTTTTCTTTTATTAGTTTAAGTACTTTTGCTGCAGACATTTATTTCGTCTCCTAAATATGAATGATATGCAATCGGCGTTTAATTGTTAACGGCGATACGTCTTTACGATAACATTTTTTTTGTCGGAATAGCCACTAAAAAAACGAGACTGAGTAAATGATGCTTTATAGTAGATGCAGGAACGCTGCGCTCAATTATGGTGCATTATGTTTTGAGATGCCCAAAAAACGTGCGCGTTAGATTGGGTTATTAGGTTTATCTTATGGTTTTAGTTTAGGTGTGGTAAATCATGTGTTGCGATTTTTTTCATTAACATATTAAAAAATATAGGAATAAATGCGCTATTCTTGTGTTTGTTTAACAGATGATTCCTGATGTCAATATATTTGGCATTTTACTTGCTTGTAGTTGTTTAGCGGGCATTCTGCTTTAAGTTTAATTACCAAAGGATATTCAAAATGAAAAACCATTTAAACAATAGCCGTTTAACACTCAAGCCTTTGGCTTTGGGAATTGCGCTAGTTTCTGTTTTTGGTGTAGCCCAAGCAAAGAGCTTGACTGAGGCCACTACGTTACTAGAGACAGTGGGCGATCCTAACGAAAGCAGTTTCATGAAAAAATGGGGCGTCAAAGTCGGTGGCTGGGCTAATGCGGGTATTACTTACAACGCGAATAACCCTTCTAATAACTTTAACGGTCCGGTTACCTTTGGTGATCGTTCGGCAGAATTTCAGTTGAATCAATTAAACATATTTGTTCAGCGTGCTGTTGCTGCAGAAGGCGATGCCTGGGATTTCGGTGGTCGTTTTGATGCGATGTTCGGTACCGATTCCATTTTTACTCAGGCTTATGGGGTTCCTGCATTTGATGTGAATACTGGAGTCGCTAATAGTAACCGTGGCAATTGGGATTTGAATCTACTTAACGATAACCGTTTTTATGGTCTTGCGCTACCGCAAGCCTATGCCGAAGCGTATGCGCCGATCGGTAACGGTTTGAATATCAAGGCAGGTCACTTTTATACGCCGATTGGTTATGAGACTGTTCCATCGCCTGACAACTTTTTCTATAGTCATGCTTATACCATGCAATATGGCGAACCATTCACCCATACCGGTGTAATGGGCAACTATACCGTCGATAGTAATTGGGCAGTTATGGGTGGTGTTACCACTGGCAGTGCTACTGGTGGATGGGATGGAGTTTGGGACAGGCAGATGGGTAACTGGGGTGGCTTGGCCGGCACTACCTGGACAAGCACCGACAAAAATACATCAGCTAATATAAGTGGTACTTTTGGTGATACGTCAGAAAGAAGTAATAAAAAATGGGGGCTTTACAGTATCGTGTTGAAACACAATATCAATGAAAAAACTCATTTGATGTTGCAACATGACCACGGTTATGCGGATGGTGTTTTCATCTCTACAGATAACCATCAAGATGCACAATGGTATGGCATCAATATGCATTTGACCTATGACCTCAAGGATAACCTTGCTGCGGGCATCCGTACCGAATGGTTTAGTGATCCGAATGGTTTCAGGGTTGGAGCGCCGGGTCGCGTTTCTGCGGCTACAAATGGTGCTGGAAATAGCTATGCCATTAGTGGACAGCCTACCAACTATACAAGTAATTTGGGGGCGGGATCTGATTATTACGCCATTACTGCTGGCTTGAACTGGAAGCCAACGAAATGGTTAAATTTACGCCCGAATATCCGTTATGACTGGGCGGCAGGAAAACAAGCCTACGCTCCTTTTGGCGGAAAAACAGAGCAATTCCTGTTCTCCACCGATTTCAACGTTAACTTTTAACGCAGCTTAATAAGGATGGGTGAAGCTGAGGATTTAGACATCGCTTTACCTCTCTACTTAAGTTCGCTCTAGGTATTAATTTTTATTAAGAGGCTAAAATGAAACTAATAACTGCTGTTGTTAAACCCTTTAAGCTCGACGATGTGCGTGAAGCGCTTTCAGAGATTGGGGTTTCTGGGGTCACTGTTACCGAAGTCAAAGGCTTTGGTCGTCAAAAAGGCCATACCGAGTTGTATCGTGGTGCTGAATACGTGGTTGATTTCTTACCTAAAGCCAAAATTGAAGTTGCAGTGTCTGCAGGGATGCTGGATCTGGCCGTAGAGGCGATTACTAAAGCCGCCAACACCGGCAAAATTGGCGACGGTAAGATTTTTGTTACCGATTTAGAGCAGGTTGTCCGGATTCGTACCGGAGAAACCGGCGAAGAAGCACTTTAATCTTAAGGAGGAATGATGAAAAAGCTATTTACTACCTTGATGCTGATTGCTTTGCTGGGTTATGCCGGGTTTTCGTTTGCCGATGCAGCTGCAGTAATTCCACCAACCGTCAATAAAGGCGATACTGCCTGGATGATTATGGCGACCGTGCTGGTTATTCTGATGGTGATACCGGGCTTGGCCTTGTTTTATGGCGGTATGGTACGAGCCAAAAACATGTTGTCCATTTTAATGCAGGTGTTCGTCATTTTTTCGATGATGGCTATTCTGTGGGCGATTTATGGTTACAGTATTGCGTTTACCGAGGGTAATGATTTCTTTGGTGGCTTAAGTAAAGTCTTTCTTAAAGGCATTACGCCAGATTCTATGGCAGCCAGTTTCAGCAAAGGGGTTTATATACCTGAGTATATATACGTGGCTTTTCAATTAACGTTTGCAGCCATAACGCCAGCGTTGATCGTCGGTGCTTTTGCCGAGCGGATTAAGTTTTCGGCGGTACTCTTGTTTACCTTTTTGTGGTTTACTTTTTCCTATCTGCCGATGGCGCACATGGTTTGGTATTGGACAGGTCCGGATGCTTATACTGATGCAGCGGCAGGCCAAGCGGCAGGTGCTACGGCAGGCTTTTTATTCCAGAAAGGGGCGTTGGATTTTGCTGGTGGTACCGTCGTTCACATCAATGCCGGTATCGCAGGATTGGTTGGCTGCTTGATGATAGGAAAGCGTATTGGTTACAAAAAAGAATCGCTTGCACCGCATAGCGTTACCATGACTATGATTGGTGCGTCTTTGTTATGGGTGGGTTGGTTTGGGTTTAATGTTGGTTCTAACCTTGAAGCTAACGGTCTTGCTGCCTTGGTATTTGTTAATACCTTATTGGCCAGTGCGGCCGCTACCTTGTCTTGGATCGGTGCTGAATGGTTGCTACGTGGCAAGCCGAGTATGTTGGGTGGCGCTTCGGGTGCAGTTGCTGGACTGGTTGCGATTACGCCTGCCTGTGGTTGGTCTGGTCCTATGGGTGCAATCTTTTTAGGCTTGGCTGCCGGTGCAGTTTGTTTTTGGGCGGTGACCATGCTTAAAAGCAAGTTGGGCTATGATGATTCACTGGACGCTTTCGGCGTTCATGGGATAGGTGGAATTTTAGGCGCATTGGGAACCGGTGTTGTTGCTAATCCTGCTCTTGGTGGAACCGGCGTTTGGGATTATGTTACCAACAGCGTGGCTGAATATAGCATGATTGGCCAAATAACCAGTCAGGCTTGGGGCGTTGGTATCTGTATCGTTTGGTCTGGCGCGGTGTCGATCGTGGCTTATATGATTGTCGATAAATTGATAGGGCTACGTGTTAGTGAGGAGATCGAGCGGATTGGACTTGACGTTTCCGAGCATGGTGAAACGGCTTATCATATGTAATTTGATAGCAAGTTTTTTTGAAGTAAGATTTTTTCAAGCAACGGGCGCGTAATGCGCCCGTTTTTGCGTCTGGTGAATTGTTACTTGTAATAATTGTATGTTGATTAATAATTCACTATGATTGCAGCCGATGTTACCAACACTTTTTGCTAACTAACCGAGAGAGAACATGAAATTAATAACAGCGATCATTAAACCGTTCAAAATGGATGATGTCAGGGAAGCGTTATCTGAGATTGGTGTTGCGGGTGTAACGGCAACAGAAGTAAAAGGCTTCGGTCGTCAGAAAGGTCATACCGAATTATACCGGGGGGCAGAATATGTAGTTGATTTTCTGCCTAAAGTTAAACTGGAAATCGCGGTCACTGATGATGTAGTTGAGAAAGCAGTTGAGACTATAGTTAAGGCAGCTAATACCGGAAAAATCGGTGATGGAAAAATATTTGTATCAAACTTAGAACAGGTTATCCGTATTAGAACGGGTGAAACCGGAGAAGATGCCATTTAGGCACAAGGGAAGAAAATGTTGTTAAAGATTTATAGCGGGCTCATTTTAGGCTTGCTACTACCCGATCTCGCTTTTGCAGATCAATTAAACCAGGCTAATACGGCTTGGGTGTTAACTTCGACTGCCTTGGTTTTGTTTATGACAATTCCGGGGTTGTCGTTATTTTATGCCGGATTGGTTAGAAGCAAGAACGTGCTATCTGTATTAATGCAGTGTTTTGCGATTACCTGTCTGGTTTCGATTCTTTGGCTGGCCGGTGTTTACAGTTTTATTTTTGCCGATGGTGGCGAACTGCAAAAGATTATCGGCGGTGCTTCTAAAGTATTTTTGCCGGATATAGGTACAGCCTCTCTAAAAGGTGATATTCCTGAAGCGGTGTTTTTTATGTTTCAGATGACCTTTGCGATTATTACGCCGGCATTGATTGTCGGTGGTTTTGCCGAACGCATGAAGTTTTCGGCGATGCTATGGTTTAGTGGTTTATGGTTAATAATTGTGTATCTGCCAATCTGTCATTGGATGTGGGGTGGTGGCTGGTTAGCTGATTTGGGCGCGATGGATTTTGCCGGAGGGATTGTTATTCATGTTAATGCCGGTGTTGCTGCTTTAGTAGCCGCATTGGTTTTGGGTAAAAGAAAAGGTTTTCCCAATGCGGCCATGCCGCCGCATAACATGACCATGGTGGTTACCGGAGCCGGTATGTTATGGGTAGGTTGGTTCGGATTTAATGCCGGCAGTGCATTGACCGCAGACGGTCGTGCTGGCATGGCGATGTTGGTGACGCATATCGGCGCCGCTTCAGGTGCTTTGACCTGGATGATCATCGAATGGCAACGCTTTGGTAAGCCTAGTGTATTGGGTATTGTTACAGGAATGGTTGCCGGTTTGGGTACGATTACGCCGGCTTCCGGTTTTGTTGGTCCGGCAGGCGCTTTATTCATTGGCATTACGGCTGGAATCGTATGTTTTTATGCGACACAGTATGTAAAGCGCACCCTTAAAATTGATGATTCCCTTGACGTGTTTTCAGTTCATGGCGTTGGGGGTGTAACCGGCTCTTTATTGACGGGGGTTTTTGCTGCAACCGGTTTGGGTGGTTTGGGCTTGGCCGAGGGTGTTTCGATTATGGATCAGGTCAGTGTTCAGGCACTTGCGATTCTTGTAACTGCGATCTGGAGCGCTTTATTCAGTTATGTTATTTTAAAATGTCTGGATAAATGGATAGGCTTGCGGGTAACCTCTGACGAGGAAGTACAGGGCTTGGACAATGTTCTGCATGAAGAAACCGGTTATCTTGATTTGTAAGTTTGGTCGATAAGTATCCGGTTAAAGAAGGGCGGCTACTCAATAACCTGGGGGCCGCCTTTTCTGTTTATACTCCGTCCGGAGTATATAATGGTTTTAAAATTAAGCGGCTTAAGTTAACGGGTATATGAAAAATAGAAACATGGCATCAAAAATAAAAATAACTGTTTTTATAGTGGCCGGTTTTTTAGGCGTGTATGCCTTGCTAGGTTTTTATGCATTTCCGTTGATGATCAAGTCGAAAATACCGTCAATTATTGAGCAGGAAACCGGCAGGAAGACAGCAATTGCCAACGTTATATTCGATCCATTTGCATTGCAGTTAAGAGTGCAGGGATTTAAGATTCAAGAAAATAACGGGCAACTATTTGTCGGTTTTGATGAATTTTTTATCGATATTAATGCGGTGCAATCGCTGAGCAAAATGGTACTGGTTATTGATACGGTTATGTTGAGTAAGCCGGTAGTCAATGTTGAAAAAAATCAGGACGGAAGTTTCAATTTTAGAGATTTACTTAAAGAGAAAAAATCGGCTAAACAGAAAGAAGCCAATATAATTCAGGTATCTATTGTCAAGCTATCAATAGTTGAAGGAAAGTTGGATTGGGTCGATGGTCATTTAACAACTGCAGAAAAAGAAACAATTTATCCGATTAACCTTTCACTTGAAAATCTCGCAACACAAATTGGCAAATTGGCAGATTTAAATATGTCGTTTGCCCTAAGTTCAGGTGGTACGTTCAATTGGAAAGGGGATATTAGTCTTAATCCGCTGTCTTCAACCGGGCATCTCAAACTGGATAATGTGCAATTACCAAGGATTTGGGCTCTGGTTTTGCAAGACATTGTAAAGCTTAATTTACAAGGTTACGAATTGTTTGAGGCCGATTATTCGGCAAAATATGTTGATGAAAAGCTTAATGTCAACGTTAAACAGGGTAAGTTTGAGTTGCGTGATATTCAGTTGTTAGAAGCGGCAAAGGATAAAACGCTGATTAAAATGCCTGCGCTTGCAGTCCAGGGTATCGGTTTTGATCTTGAAAAGCATGAGGTTGTGATTGATTCAGTCATTGCCACTGACTCTGATTTTAAGGCAGTTTTAGATGCTGACGGCGTTTTGAATTATCAGTTCCTGATTCCGGTTGAAAAAACAGAAGTAAATCCTGCTGAGTTTAATCAAAAGCCTTGGGCTATTAAGATTAATACGGTCGAATTAAATAATTTCGGTTTTAGTTTTGAAGACCAAACGCTAAAAAAACCGGTTATATTAACTGCCAAGCCAATCAACTTCAAGTTGACCAATTTCAGTAATACATTAGGGGCAAGTTTGTCCTTTCAGCTCAGTGTTGGACTCGATAGAAACGGCTTGATCAAGCTTGATGGTAGCACTGTTATTGAACCGTTGGCAGCCCAGATTACCGTTGACGTTAAAGGTATTGCGCTGGAAAACTTTCAGGCTTATGTCGAAAAATATGCCAAACTTGATATTGTTGATGGTGCGTTGGCTATTGATGGAAAGGTTGTTTTTGCCAAATCAACTGAGGAAAAATTGGATCTCAAGTTTGCTGGAAATACCCAAATTCTTGATTTTCTAACCCGAGATCAATTGAAGAATAAGGATTTTGTAAAATGGGATAGTCTGGCACTTAATGGAATCGATGTTGATTTTTTAACAAATCAATTCAATGCTGAAGCGCTGATCATTAAAAAACCGTATGCCAGGATAGTCATTAGGAAGGATAAGAGCATTAATTTTGCTGATATTTTGATTCCGGATAAAAATCAGTCGAAAGAGGTTGTTAAGGATGTACAGATAAAGGGCTTGGTGCCAAAATTCAAACTTGGCAATGTTGAAATTGTTGACGGCTCTTCTGACTTCGCAGACTTGTCCCTGGTTTTGCCCTTCTCAGCACACATAAAAAGCTTGGATGGCGGTGCGAGCGGCATTTCCTCAGATCAAAAATCAATGATCAAGGTTGACTTAAAAGGAAATGCCTATGATTTGGCGCCCGTTGATGTCAAAGGTGAAATCAGCCCCTATCTGGGTGATTATGATGTTCGATTGAATTTTACCGGTATGCCCATGCCTTTAATTTCATCATATATGGTGCAATTTGCCGGTTATAAAGTTGAAAAAGGTAAAATGTCTCTTGGGCTTAAATACAAAGTTACCGACAAAGAATTGACTGCTGCCAATAATATTCTGATTGATCAGTTCGAGCTGGGAGAAAAATATGAAAATCCTGACGCCGTTTCATTGCCGTTGGATTTGGCCGTGGCTTTATTGAAGGATTCGGATGGCAAAATTAAAATTGATGTGCCTATTTCGGGTAGTTTGGAAGATCCGCAATTTAGCGTAAGTCATATTGTTACTGATGCTTTGGTTAATGCAATAAGCAAAGTTATCAGTTCGCCTTTTCGTGCTTTGGCTTCGCTAATTGGCAGTGAAGAAGATTTAAGCGCGGTTGCTTTTACGGCAGGCGATGCAGCTTTAGACAAATTACAACTCAGTAAGTTGGATGATTTAAGTAAGGCCTTAAATGCTCGTCCGGCATTAAAGCTAGAAATCAAAGGGGCAGCTTATCAGGAACAGGACTGGCCTGGGGTCAGTGATGATGCTTTATATGATCAACTTAAACGCATTAAGGCTGATGAGATTAACCAACAGGGTGGAAGAAAAACCAGGCCGGAATATGTAGTGGTTTCCGATCAGGATTACAGGCGTCTGATGGAGAAACTATTTGTCGAAAATTTCCCGCTGCTGGTCGAAAAACCCGCCCTGGGTAGATTGCGTTTGCTGGGTACCCAGGATGATAATACTACAGATCGATTTTATGCCGTTGCCAAGGAGAAGTTATCTGGCATTGTTAAAACCGAGCCGCAACGGCTAAAAGATTTGGCTAGCCAAAGAGCACAAGCAATTGCCAATTATATGGTGCAAAAAAGAGGCATTGTCAATGACAGGATATTTATTTTGGATACAGCAATTGATCCTGTCAGGGAAGGAAAGGGAATAATTAGCTTTTTGTCATTAAAAGTAGACTGATTTATCTGGGGGTATTTAAGCAATTTCATCATCAGTCAGATAGCAGCCAGGGTCTTCAGCCCAGAAGTTCCCCGTGGTTTGGGCAGCCCTGACGCGGGTGTTGCCGTTACATATTTCTTGATAATGACAACTTGCACAGCGTCCTTCGAGTGGCCTTGGCTGTTGTTTTAGTCCCGCCATCAATGGATCCTTGGTATCCAGCCATATTTCTGAAAAGGGCCGTTCTTTGACATTGCCCAGATCATAATGCCACCAGAAAGTATCAGGGTGGACATTTCCCAGGTTATCGATATTGGCAACATTGACGCCGGAAGCATTACCACCCCATTGTTCCAGTTTGGCTTTAATATGTTCGACTTTATCCGGAAAGTGTCGCTCTACCCAGTGTAAAAAATAAACGGCATCGGCATCGTTATTTCCGGTAACAAATTCCCGGTCTTTATCTTCTTTAAGCCAGGTGTAGCTGGTTTCAAACAATAATTCCATGGCATCGCGGGTCATTGAAAAATGGGCGTCATCTTTGCGATTCTTATTTCCGCGACCACCGTAATTCAAATGCGATAAATAAAATTTGTCGATATTATTATCATTCATCAGTTGCAATAAAGCTGGAAAATCCTCGGCATTGTCCTG
Organism: uncultured Methylobacter sp.; assembly: GCA_903832775.1. Classification (GTDB taxonomy): domain Bacteria; phylum Pseudomonadota; class Gammaproteobacteria; order Methylococcales; family Methylomonadaceae; genus Methylobacter_A. The sequence continues at coordinate 13,381 of CAILCX010000106.1, forward strand.
TGTTAAGGTAAATCGCAGCCCGACTTTGATGCCTTTTTCCAGGCACAGATGAATGCCGGCCAAAGCTTGATCGAAAGAGCCTTTTACCCGTCTGAACTGGTCGTGGGTATCTTTGATGCCGTCCAGACTGACTCCGATATATTGATAATTGATATCAGCAATTTCGTCGATATTAGATTTTGAAATTTTGGTGCCGTTGCTGGATAGTGCGACATAAAAGCCTAGGTCCTTGGCATGGCGAGAAATAGCAAAAATATCCGGATGTAGCAAGGGTTCGCCACCTGATAAAATCAACACCGGTACTTTAAAGGCTTTCAGATCATCCATGACAGCATAGATTTGAGGCGTGGTTAATTCATTCGGGAAATCAATATCGGTAGAGGTTGTATAGCAATGTTTGCAGGTTAGATTGCATCGACGAATCAAATTCCAGATAACCACCGGAGCGGCAGGTTTACGTGTTGGTTTTAAGGGAGTCGGGTCTATCAATTCCCGCATGTAATGGCTTAGTCTAAACATAAGTTGCTTCCTAGTCAGTAGCGTGTTGCATAGCCGAACGAAAGCCGGTTTTTTTCAGGATTTTGGTGCTGTATAAAACATCACAACCCAGATTATTGTCGCTGAGAAGCTCGGAAATTTTTCGGATTTGTAAGTCTACTTCATCTTGGCTCTTGCCATGCACCATGGCAAACAGGTTGTAAGGCCATTCGGGAAGCTTTCTGGGGCGCTGATAACAATGACTGACAAAGTCCAGTTGCCCGACTTTTTGACCCAATTCATCGATCATTTCATCGACAATGTTCCAGACCGTCATGCCATTAAAACGATAGCCCAGTTTATAGTGATTGGGGACAGCGCCTATACGGCGAATAATGCCGCTGTTTTTCATGGCAGACAGACGCTGCATAATCTCCTCAGCAGTCAGTGCGAGTTGGTCAGCAAGCGTCTGATAAGGTTGGGTGGTTAAGGGTAAACCTGCCTGGGTTGCCTGGATGATTTTGCGGTCTGTTTCATCAACCATCATCAGGCTTCCAGTTTCAGGTTGACGAAATATTCTTTGATTTTTGGCATGTTATAGACAGTAAGCCCCGTTTTTTGTTCGATTGCCATGATGGTTTGTGCAATTTGCTCAGGTGCATCGGTAGCCAGTACAAACCACATATTTAGCTCATGGTTGCGGGCGTAGTTATGAGCAACTTCAGGAAAGCTGTTAATGATATCAGTGAGTTCATCGAAACGGTCATGCGGCGCTTTAACTGCCGCCAGTGTTAACGCCCCCCCCATTAATTCGGCATTATATAAAGGGCCAAATCGGGTGAGAGTACCATTGTCGAGAAGTATGGTTAGTCGGGCGAGAAGTTCCTGTTCGGTAAGATTCAGTTGTCCGGCAACTTGTTGATATGGAGCATCGCAAATCGGAAAGCCATTTTGCAGGGCATTAATAATTTTCTTATCAATTTCATCCATGAGCTAGAGAAGGTCCGGGTTTTTGGTAAATGGCGCCGCGCTGCTTAAAACACTGGCGGCTAAATAGAATTTCTTTGTCAAAACAGTTTAAATGACACGCCTCAATGAGCTGTTCAAGTTGATTTAACACCGTGGCTTTATCTTTGCCGTGTATCATGCAATAAAGGTTGTAGGGCCATTCCGGTTGCTTGGGGCGCTGGTAACACAGCGTAACAAACGAGAAATGGCTGATTTCTTTGCCTAGCTGTTTGATGACTTGATCCGGCACATTCCAGACGATCATTGCATTGGCACGATAACCCAGTTGTCGGTGTTTGACGATAACCCCCAGTCGTTTAATCAATCCTTGTTGTTTAAGCTTGGTTAAGCGTTCGATGACTTCGGTTTCAGACATCCCGCAACACAAACCGATTTCCAGATAGGGTCTGGAACAAACAGGCAACCCTCGTTGAATATGTTCTAGTAATTCAAGATCACGAGTTTCAAGCATTAGTCAAATCCAGCTTGAAACCCAAATCAATGAAGAAATCATCCAACATGGGCAGACGCAAGGCTTTTAAGGATGTTTCTCGCTCAATTTCATTAATGACATCAAAGAGGTGTTCAGCATCGGAAGCGATAACTACGAACCAGAGATTAAACAGGTGTTCGCGTTCATAATTGTGATTAACTTCAGGATAAGCGCTGATTTTATCGGCAATTGCCTGTAATTGTTGTTCTGGAACAGACATCGCCACCAGCGCACTGACGCCAATATGATTGGGTGGAATAACCGGGCCGATGCGACTGATGAGTTGCTTGGTGTTGAGTTCGGTAAAGGCTGTTAAAACCTCGTTTTCGGTCACGCCCAATTCATCGGCGATGTCCTGATAAGGTCGAGCTGATAAGGGAAAATCGTGCTGATAGTCGTTCAACAGTTGTTTATGCAAGTGTGTAAGCATCTAATTTATAAGCCGATTTTATGCGCTCGCGAGCTAAAAAAAATACCGTTAGGTTGCTTGGCAGGCAGGCGAGTTATTTCCTGTAAGGTTTCTGTGTCATAAACCACCACCTGGTTATCATCTCTTACCGCGACCCAGACTTGTTCACCGCGTGGAGTGAATTCCATGTGTAGAACGGCTTTTCCCGGCGTCAAGGTTTTACGTAAGGACAAATCTTTGACATCGATAATCTGTAACTGATGATTATCTGGAAAGGCAAAATTAACCCAGATTTGACGAGCATCCGGTCTGGCCATCACAAAAACAGGTTGTCCGACGACAGTAATGGTGTCGTGAAGTTCCCAGGTGTTTTTGTCGATCACCAAAACCTTGTGTTGGCCGATTGCTGGTGCAAATACGTAATTACCCGCTATTGCCCAGCCTTCAAGATGCGGCATTTTATAAACGGGTAGTTTTTCATCGTCTTTACCGTAGTCGGACAGGATTCGTTTCACGCCAGAATCAACATTCCATAAGTCCAGCAGTGCCAGGCCTGGTTCACCGAACAAACCAGCTATGTAAAAGTGTCCATCAGGCGTGATTAAACCATCGTAGGGTTGTTTGCCGATGTTCGGGAATTTTTTAATAACTGGGGTCTTGGTATTTGTTAAATCAGTCACCCAAATTTCGCCGGCATCAAACAAGCTAAATACAAAGCGTTGCCCTGGCGCATCTACCAATCCGACGACTTTAGAGCGCAGTCCGTCACCATAGGAAGAAGGAATATCGGCAACCAGCTCCAAGGTGTCTGAGGAAAAAACTTTAATACCGCCAGGCGTGTAATTGGATACGGCGATCAATTTTCCATCTTGGGAAATAGCCCCACCAATACTGTTGCCGGCTTGGATAATGCGTTTGTCGATGCTGTCTTTCAGCATGTCGATTTTGCTTAAGCCTCCATCGCGACCGAAAATATAAGCGTAGCGTTGATCACGGGAAAAAACCACGGAAGCATGGGACAAGTCGCCCAGTTTTTCGATTTTAGCAAGCCGCTTATGTTCTGTGGTGTTGATGATTAGTGCGTTGCCGTCTTCCCGTTCAATCACGATGCCTAAATCGCCGGTGGCGCGGAGGTCTGCGAGGGCGTTAAAAGATAGGAGCAGAGCCAAAAGTGCTAGTGTTTTTTTCATAAGACAATATAGAGCTGTATTGTGAAAACAGTTTTGATATGAATTCACTTGTGGCTGGAAGCGCGCAGAATGCCAAGCAGCCAGGCGGCCTCGTCATGACTCATAAACGGCTGCCAAGGTGGCATGGCGGTTCCTTTGCGACCCTCAAGAATGGTTGAGATTAAAAACTCATCAGGTTTGTCCGCTAAGGCTTCAGGTAACAAGGAAGGTCCTAGTCCGCCTTTTAAAGTTAAGCCATGACACGCTCCGCAATCGTGATTTAACTGGTTGCGGAGCGTGGTTTGCCGCTCAAACGTAGGTTCACCTGCAAAGGCAGTTGTCGTAACCCACAGTAAAAGTGACAGTTTTTTCATGAGTGTTAAGGTTTTAGTCGTGCGTAGTAAGTCGCCACATTACTAATGTCATCATCGCTTAACGAACCTGCCATGGCATTCATAATTTCAGATTTACGGGTTTTGTCGCGATACTGTTTAAGCGCTGTTTTTAAGTACGCCGCATCGCGTCCGGCCAAAGATGGAAAGGGCGCATCCGCTGAAGGTCTATTAATACCGTGACATTGCGAGCAAACCGCTGCCGCTTTTGCTTGGCCGGCAAAAATAGAGGCAGCGATTGCGTTATGTGCAAACAGCAAGTTGATTAGCAATAAACCCGAAAGGGCAAAGACCCTCATGGTTTTGCACCTTTCATCTCGTCTGGAGAAAGACCGCGCGTCATGTATCTGACCCGGCCATGAGAAAAGATTCCGGCAGGACTTTCCATCGGTAGGGAGGCGACTTTTTCCAGGGATACTGAATCATAAATGACCACCTCGTCTCCGCTGTAACCGGCGCTGACATATAGAAATTTACCATCGGCACTATATTCAGGAAAATAAGCATGACCGCCAACGTCCAGCGTCTTAACAACTTCCAGTGATTTCTTGTCGATGAGCTGGATGGTCCGAGCGCGACGATCTTTAGAAATGATGTCTACCGCAACATAAGGTGCGTTAGCATGAGCTGCAGGGGATTCAGTGCCGCCAGCAACCGGAACTTGCTTGACGACTTCCATTTTGTCCAGATCCCAAACGCTGACCACGGTTTTGTCGCAATCGCCAAAATTAGTTCCAAAACCCAAGGTGCGACCGTCAACTTCTACAGCTGCACCGCCACCCACATGGGGGACACAACCGGCGTCCAGTTTTTTGATAATTTTGCGATCTTTTAAATCAATCGCGGCGACGATATTGTCATCATAAGCGGCTATCATGAGTTTGCGTCCGCCATGCGTTAGAAAAGCGTCATGTAAATGGCGACCCACTTTTTCGATTTTTGTGACCGGGAAGCCTTCTTTTAAATCAACCACCCAGACTTGTCCTGCGTTTTCTAAAGCGATCGCGAAAATATCATCAAACGGTGTGCCGAGAATCATGCCAGAATCAGAAGAAACCATTTTACCGTCTGGATCTAGACCTTCCAGTTCAAAGGTTTTGAGTGGTTCCAAGGTGTCAGCATTCAGGATGACGGCGTTGTGCGGGACAAACGAGCCAGCCATGATGTATTTACCATCGCGCGAAACTCCTAAGCCAGGGCCGTTAAAGCCGGTTTTAACACTGCGCACCGCTTGCATGGAATATAAATCAATCTTGAATATTTCGGCGGTATCTGTTTTTACATAAGCCCATCGCGGGTTGGCGGGGTTGTAATCGATAATATGTGCGGCCGTGCCGGTAGCTACTTCACCGATTTGTTTATGAGTAACACTGTTAATAAAGACTGCTTTGGAGCCAGCGCCTCGGCCGTATTTTCCGCGAGCTGCTACGCCGATAACATCGTCCATACTATTAATTTGATAAGTAGGTTTTGCCGGCAGGGTGCTTTCGTCTTTAACGTAAACTTTAATTGAGGCTTTGATATCGTCAATCGTCCAGGCAGGATTAGCCAGTTTTGGCGTAGATTGTAAATACTTAACCAAGCCACGAATTTCATCATCAGATAAGCGGCCAAAAAACGGAGGCATTAAGGTGTCAAAACTGCCGGTCATGATCAAGCTGCGCAGAGAAGTGGAGCTGCGTCCTTTTAATTTATCGGCATTTAAGGCCGGCGCTATAAAGCCGCCGAGATCGGAACCGTGGCAGCTTGCGCAATTATCCTCGAAAAGTTGGTGCATGTTTTTAGGTGTATCTGGTGCACCTTCAGCACCAAATGATAATAGACAAGTCAAGATAAGGACTGATTGGGGTAGACGTTTTATTTTTGTATTCATTATGCTGAGCTCCAATGTAGTATTGAATCAATATTATAGTGTATGCTTTAAAAGCTCAAGATGTGATATTTGTTAATGAGAGAAAAAGTTCATGGCCTCAGTAATTTGTAGCTTTGCATCATGCAGGATTTGTAAGGACATTACTGGTGATAAAGGCTGATTGTCAAGTTTGTGAAATGCAGGAAGCGTTGTGATTAAAGGAAGATTTACGCTTTCAGTCGAAGCCAAAAGATTATGGTATCTTGCTAATACGATAATGTCATTTAAGCTTAGGTTATTAGAAGTACTTGAGAACCAGTCAGAAGATAATAATGGAATGAGTTTTAAATTATCCGGGAACTCCCATTTATCCAGAATTAAGCAGCCTATTTGTCCTTGTATTTCTTGAATGCAGAGTTCAATATCGGCTTGATTAAATGTATCTTTTGGTAAGTTGTCGGCAAAAGTTAATATGGGTAGTGCTCCAATATTATGTAAAAGCCCTGCAAGTAAAGCTTCGTCGGGATCTACTTTTCCGGTTAATTTCGCCAAGGTATAGCTTATGCTTGATACTCTAATACTTTGTAGCCAGTTTTGTTTTATTAATTTTATTGTTAATGGATTTTCGCTTTTGATCAGGTTGTTCATGCTGAAAGAGGTGACAAGATTGCGGGTAGTTGTTAAACCTAATCGATTAATGGCATCAAAGCAGTTACTTATAGGGTTTTGCGGTCTGTAAACGGGACTGTTCACAACTTGTATTAGTTTGGCGGAAATAACAGGATCCATATTAACGATTTTAACAATGTCGGTAAGATCTAAGTTTTGCTGTATTGCTTTCCGTAATTGAAAAGCGATATCGGGGAAGTTGGGGGTATTAAGGTTGCCTTCTAATAAATGCTGGTAAAAACGATTAAAGAATAGATTGTTTTTAATATAAGTTGAAACTTTTAGTTCGTTACTTGGCGTGGAAAAAGAGTTTTTGTGCGGATTGATGAGGTCAATCGGGAGGTAGATCACGGTGGCATTTGATAGGGCAATAGCAGTGAAATCATGGAGATTGTTAGTGCATAAGGGGTAAAGCGCTTTTAAGGTGTTGGAGTTTATTTCGAGTCCGGAGCCATTGTTTGCCTCCATATAGATAGTGCCATTGACTAGGTAAATTAATGATTCGACTTCAGTGCCTCTATTAAAAATAATCGTGCCTGCTTTAAAGGTTGCTGAGGTTGTATCAAGTCGTTCGATTTCATTTGCTGTCAATATTTGGGCTAATGGTAATAGTCTTTTGATTATTGCGATAGGAATCTTGATGTGTTTAGTTGTGGCGATATTGTCCTCTATAAGGAGGGTTTCAGGAGGGTGGTCAGAATTACAATTTGTTGTTGGATGATGATTATTTTTTTTCGTGAAAATATTCCAGAACATAATGAGTAATATCTCTATATTTCTAATTGATATGGTTTTTTCTTATGGTAAGCAAAATGTGGATGATTTACGAGAAAAATAGCAGTATTTTAGGTTTTAGTGCTAAAGACTTCCGGGAATTTTCATGTTGTATTAAGAGGCTAATTGGCTTTGGTGTTTTCAATGCTAGTAGAGATTTAAGCCGGCTATATGTCATGCGAAGATTTGTGTGGAGATCCATATATCAGCTTGACGCCAGTAAAATAGTTTGTATAATTCTCCTCTCTTCAAGGCGAAGCGGTTGCTGAGAAGGGGGTACGGAAACGATCGGTAAACAAAGTGTTGACAAGGAGGGTTGGCAGGT
>CAILCX010000107.1 GCA_903832775.1 uncultured Methylobacter sp.
AAGTTTAAAGTTACAAATATACAATAACAGACGTAGTTATTTAGTCACGAAATGAATTGTTTCAAATTGTTACAAAAGAGAGATATCCAGTTTTAGATTGACCATTTAGCGGCTCAGCGCTTGAGCAAAGGGTAATAGCTAAAGGATTGGTACCAAACAGCATTTCATGGTTTTCGCGTGACATTACTTGGCTGAAAGATAAATCCTTGGCCGACCTTGATAATTTGCTCGACCCCGATGTACTGGCAAATGACATTATTGAAAATCTGGAAGCAGGCTTGGAAAGTTTAAGAGAAATTATGGCTACGTTGAGCAGGAAATAAATCTAAACATTTATTAACACTATAAGTACTTACTATCCTGACACCTGATAAGAAAATGATGTAACAACTGACTAGAACTCCCTTATAGAAACTTTACTTATCTGGAGGCATTTACAGCTCAATACCGGTAATTAATGAAGTGTCGGTTTCGACCCATCAGCGACATTCACTTCAGATTTTCGTATGACAGCACTCTGACATATAGCGGTCATTAAGCGTACCTCAATAAATCGTCGTTTTCGTGTAAATTAATGTCTAATAATAACATTTACTTATGTAAATTAGGTGGATTTTTAAGCTTGTCTTATACGGTATAATCCGTTCTAGCGGATAAGACCTTAAGTGCAAATAAATCTATACTTTAATTTATAGAGCATTGAGATTTATAGAGCATTTAGCCGAGCTAAAGTTTCAGCTTGGCAATCTGGAAATATCGAGGATGGCGCTTTGCGTATTTTGTTCGTAAAAATAGGCAATCGATGTGAAGTGCTAGCGATCTAATGAGTTAAAACAGGTTCAACATGGAGCTTAACACCTAGAGCCTTGCAAACCTTAGCGATGGTATCAAAACGAGGCTTAGAATTAGGGCGTAATGCCTTGTAAAGAGCTTCTCTTGTAAGACCTGATACGTCTGCTATACCTGCCATACCTCTGGCACGAGCAATATCACCAAGTGCTGCCGCCAATAAAGCAGAATCATCCTCTTCCAGCACTGCGTTAAGATATTCGACGATAGCTGTTTCACTGTCGAGGTGTTCGGAAAAATCGAAATCGGGAAGATCGGAAATACGAATTTTTTTAGTCATGGATTAGTCCTCAATAAGTGCCGCTAGTTTGACGGCTTTAGCAATATCGGTATCTTGTGTTGATTTATCTCCGCCGCCAAGCATAAGAACTAATGCAGTGCCGCGCTGTATGTAATACATTCGCCAACCAGCGCCGAAGTGTTCGCGCATCTCAAACACGCCACAACCTACAGGCTTAACATCACCAAGATTACCAAGACTGGCTTTACGCAAACGAGCCACAAGGCGACGATGTGTTACGCCATCTTTAAGACTGAACAACCAGGTATTAAACTCATCGGTGCGCTTTATTGTAAGCATGGCTTGATTGTATTCGTTCGATTACATTTAGTCAATCTTGTATGGCTATGTAACTAAATGGGCATTACGTCAATCAGCATCTAATTAAATTTAAACATATTTATTTTTAATAATATTGCGATACGCTTTGTTTTTGTTGTACTTAAAAACGTTACATTAGGATAAGTGTATTTTAAGGACTTTCTACCAGCTCTTTTTGGATCCGCAGTTGCTCTTCTTGGTTTTGTAATTGCACCTTCTCGACTTCAAGCTGCTGCTTGGCAATATCGTTCGATTGTTTCAAAAGCTCTTGCTCTTGCCGCTGTTGAATGGCTTATTTTGCACATATTGCTGACGTTGGTTGAGAGTAACCATCGGGCCATTGTGATGTTTCCTTTTATGCACAGGGGCTTGGTGGTAAATGGCTGTTAGCCTTTAGCGGCGGGGCTTGAGCATGGAACCTCGATTTAAAAGCTGGACATAATTTTTATAGTCGTCTGAAGTGGACATTCCTTGATCCATTACTGAAAACAGTCATAATCTTAAAAATTGACCTTTTCTAACCTTCAGCATTGGCAACGCGAAAGCCCAAGCTTTACGACATGGTCTAATTTGACCATCTAATCCAGCGCCGATATGCTGAAAACCACGTATATATACGTCGAAGCCGAATTGGCGATATAAGAACAGACACTGGCCGATTGTGAGCATTCATTTCGTACCGGAAATTATTTTGGATATCTACACTTTATTCAGGTATACACAACCAGTCCTGATTATTGCGTCTCTATTTAACGCTATTTTATTCCGGTAAATCCTCAAGCTCATCATTAAGCCAGTCGACCAAAGCCGCGCCCGGATGAGTGTCGCCACCATAAGGCAGGATATACGGCATTAATCCTAGCCATTAGTTTTGGGTCTATCTCAATGTCCAGTCTTCTGTAACCCTTCTTCTTTAAGCATGCTCGCCTTGTGCGCTGCCTTTCCGTTTGCGTTGGTAAGATCATATTTTTATTTCCTGTTAGTGCGTTAACTTGGTTACCACTTTGCCATACTTTGATAAATAGCAACATGACGATATGGACATTTCGTAGCGCAAAAGATTTAACCAGTGAAATTTTCCGACCGATCATGACGGCCTGGGGTTCGGTCTTACCCAAGTTAGCCATAGGATTGCCACCAAATAAATCATTGGTCGCTGTGCCGCCTATCCCCATCATTTCATCAGCAAATAAATCAACTTCCTTGTCGAGTTCGGTTTCTGTGTATTGCTGGAGTATTTCTTCTTGAGAAATTCCAGCACTCTTTTCACTTTCTGTTTGTTCATCTATTCCCCAAAAATCATCAAGTTCTTTTGCTGTTAAACTACTTCTGGTAACATCGAATGGAATCAAATCGTCAAATTCATCCAATGCGCTATCAATATCATCAATCTGTGAAGATATGGCTTTGCTTTGGTCGAACGACCGAAAACAAAATGCAGCGCTGGCCGCTCGTTTCTCTGGCAGCAATATCACAAAGCGTCTCCGCATTTAACTCGTCGCTGCGATCAAATAATGAGGCGAAATGTACCTTTTGGCCTAACACACTGACTTTGTTATTTTGCTCAAGATGTTGAACGCGATTCTTAATTGAACTCATGGTTTTACTCCAAAACGATTTTAGCCAATATCCCGTGTGATCTAGGGTCGTATACGTGAGCATCCAGGAACGCTTGAGCTGCTGGGGGCAATGGCCGTTTTATAGCCTCCGCGTATCCAGGGTCATCCCGTCTGATAACATTCGAAAATAGCCAGGCAGAGCGCGCTTGCTGTAATCGTTGCGCTTCATTTGGCAATGGTGATAATTTATCTAATCGGGTCTTCATACTCATTTCTTGGCGACCTCTAATGCTGTTAGTCGGGCTTCAAGCTCGGTAAACTCAATTATTTTTGACTGACTGGTTAATGCGCTAAGTAGCTGAGTACCAATATCCGGTGCAATCTTGCCAGTCAGAATGGCGGTAATGATTTCATTACCTTGACCTGCTAATGTGGCATTAACAGGAACACTGACCATTTGCGCGATTGGCTTTAAAGCAGGGCAAAAACGATCCAAAAGTATCTTGCAGGCGGTCATATCGCCCTTGGTTGCCGATGCTATCACTGCAATTAAAATGTCATCAGAATGAGCTTCAATGGCTTTTCTGAGCTTCGCCCCAGGCGTTTGCCCAGCGGGCCTGCCTTTTGGGTTACCGGATTGTCCTTTGGTAAATTTAGCATTCGACATGCTGTTACCTCAAACCTTTATCAGGTGCATGGTATCCCGCAAGCGTAAGCGGATTAAACCCCTTGTACCGATAGATAATTTTTAGCAACATTACCGCCGCACCAGTCCATTTATGTTTATTAAGCCACAACAATAATCGAAGAACTGGTTTAGGTGGTTTGGCTGTATGAAAAGCATGAAGATACTCGGCACGGTAAGTTTCATCAGTATTAAAGAGATGATTCATTATTTTAAAACGCATTCCTAAATGCTTCCGACTTATGTTCAGCATTGAAATACCGGTAGCCGTTATAAACACTTCACCATTGATTATTAGATACATACCGTCTCTTAAATGTTCACTAGGGATAGCGTCAATTGCTCGTAATACCGATAGGTGCTTACGGCCTAATAAAACTGCAATATCTTGTGCAGATATCACAGCACGATTTTTAACGATTTGGATTTTTGATTGGACATTCATTATTTTTAGCCTTTTAGTTGATTTTAATAACTTGTTATTGCGAGGGGTTCTTATTTACAGTGCTCAAGTGCTCATTTAAGCCTGTTTTGGAAAGTTTCCACGGAAAAAAATTATAAGAAAAGAATATAAAAACGCTCTAATTGAGCACTTGAGCACTGAATTACCAATCGCTTACAGCCTTGCAATCAGTCGGATGTGTCGGATTTCTATTGGATAAACCTGCCCAAAGTCTTATGCCATTAGACTTACGACTATTAAAACCACGTTCTGAAAGTCTCCGGCTAAGTGCCACATGGCTATTAGGCCTTAAGCCGTTATTCAGACACCACTCTTTATAACTGCTATAAAGCAGGGTTGAAGATGATTCAATCCTTGGTGATAGGTCGCAACATTCTGACAGCCAGTTGCCGATAAGGTCTTGTTCATCTTGATAGTCACCGGTTGCCTGTTGCACAATGACGGGTATATCTCGTAATCCTTGTTGCTGCCAGTCCAGACAACCGTCAACCATCCATGCCAGAATGTGTGGCGCTTCGGCTTTTAACTTATCCATTAAGCTAGCATCGCGCTCTTCGGATTTGAAGGTTCTCAGAAACGGTATTAGTCGGATGCGCCGCCAGATGCCGTGGTCATTCCCTTTGATGACCGGTTTGTGATTGCCTAATATCATCAGTTTAAATTGCGGCGTGAACTGGACAGGCGCTTGGTGAAGTTTCCGTACTGACATGGTATCGCCGGATACTAGGGATTTAATCAGCGACTCAGCTAAGGCCTGACCATCTTCGGTTTCTGATGAAATGGCCATGCGAGCACCTATCAGTTCGGCAAGGTCTGGTGTAGCGCTCCCAGCAGCTCGTTTGGCTTCAGTTAAGGTTTCGGAGGCTATGGCTCGGGCGTAGTCCCCTAAAATATAGCGTAAAATATCACCAAATACTGATTTGCCATTAGCGCCCAATCCGAAACAAAATATTAAAATCTGCTCCGAAGTTACACCCGTTAGCATATAGCCACACCAACGTTTAAGCCAGTCAATCAGTTCTACGTCATTATTGAAAATTTGCTGTAAAAACGCTTCCCAACGTAACGCTTTCGCAGCATTGCCAAGACAGTTTATAGTCAATGACTTGGTGATCAGGTCGCCTTGTGTAACCGGTCTTGCATTGCCGGTTCGCAGGTCAATTACTTGTCTGGCATGGTCAAATCCGACTTTAAATAGGTCGCAATCAACTAACGCCAACGGTAGGCGCACTGGTTCAAAGTCTTGCAATAATGACACCGAAGCCAGAATAGTCTGCTCTTTCTGGCTGGTACGTGACCACTTGGCAAAATGCTGGGCTTCGGCTAAATGGTTGCTACCCTCACTATAAATTTTCTCAGAGAGATTAGCGGCCAGACGACGGATTGTCGCCCCGTTAACATCCCAAAGCCACGCACCATAACGCCAGCATAACCAAGCCTTAGCATCTTGCACATAACGTAATTCAGTGCCATGAGCATCATATAAACGCTGGGAATTACCCAGTTCTGATAACGGTCGGCTATCGGTCGTTCCATCACGTGCGTCAGTCCCCACCAAACCTGGAACGTTAAATAATTTATGTACCACTGGTAATTGCAACCGTTCAAAATGCTTTCGCACCGCAGCCAGTCCCGAGGATTTCTCTAAGTCATTAAAATCTCCGCCCCCCTTAGCAAAAACGGCTGCACCTGAGACGGCCTGCGCGGCTTCGATAGCTTTCAGTCGACCGGTATTAACTTGTTTTTCAAGGTCGTCATCACCAGCAACAATCAAAATTGCTGTTGAGTAACGCTGTTTTAACGTTACAGTAACACTCAGTAAATTACCTGCTGAAAAGCACACACAAACTGCATAACCGGTGGCGCGGGATAGCGTATCTCCGGTAGCCCAACCCTCGCAAATTAGTAGCGTTGCTCCATTCTCCGGGCTGCCTAACCAGCAATGACCACCGACCATTTTGCCGCCTGAGAAAAAGCGTTTATCCCCACCCGGAAAAATGCGTTGTAAAGACTGGATTTGTCCAACCAAGTCATAGACCGGAATTAACAGATTACCTTGAGTATCAATTCGTGCAAAATTGGGCTTAATGCCTTTACGCTGAATGTAAGGATGTAATGCATCAGCCAATGACGCGGCCTCCCACTCAAAACGGGCTTGGTTTGCTGCTTTGAGGTAATCAGCTTCGCGCTGTCTTTTTCTTTCAGCATCGGCAATTTGGCACTCTTGCTTGACTTTCTCTTGTTCAGTTTTGCTTAATGGCTGGTCTCGGTCGGCTTGCCAATGATGCTTTTCATCGGTACGATGATCACCAAACGCAGCACCTAGTCCGTCAGAGAAAGGGTAGACCCAACCAGCCTTGTCGCTTAATTTGCCATTGGTAGAAAATCGTGTGACTTGACCTGCGATAATATGTTCAGGTGGTTGGTAACCTGCTGATTTAATTGCATCAGATAAAATCATTATGATTCTCCTGAAGCCAATTGTTGGCTAAGACTTTGTCATCTGCTGTAAAACTGTATCGCCCTGGCCAGCATGAATTTTCATCTTTATCGAATCGTTCAACCTTTTCGCAAGGTATCGACAAACCTTTTCTACGCAACCCTGAAATCAGGTTAGGGCTATTTGAGCATCCGGCAATTGCGTCTAAGTTTTCGCGCATGATGGAACCATTTAAAAGCGCCAAAATTGTACGTTTAATTCGATTGCTTAATTGCCGGCTCATAACACTACCCCATTTTGTGCTTCAACCCAGCCAAAAAATTTGGTTTCATTAATGAGGACTTTGGCCCCGATTCGAACAATTGCTCCCGCTTTAGCAAGGCCGTTTGTGTGTTCGTTGAAAATTAGGCTGCGTATTCCGCCATTGGTAAAGGCTTTATGATCTTTTATAAATTGATTTACAGTTAAGTAGCTATATGTAAATTCTGCTTGTTTTTGGTTTATATTTGAAGTGTACATGAGTTGTATCCATATTATTTGTTTCTAAAAAACTGGCAACACGTCGCCATCAAACATAATAGGTTACAACTTAAACCAATAATTTATTTAACATTAAAATCAACTGGTTACATTTTTTATTTTTGTAACCTTTGTAACCGACTGTAACCGATTTTAATTTTTGTAACCCATTAAAATAAAAAACCCGCATTTAGCGGGTTCAATTTATTTTCAGAAATATTAATTATTAGTAATTTTCAACATCTTCATCTTCTTCATAATTATCTTCATATCCATTGTCAAAATAATCACTGTCGTTGCCTTCATTGAAGTCTTTATTATGAATTTTGTTGTAATCAATTTCCTTAGAATCAATATAATCTAATGCATCTAAGCTTTGTGTAAAAGCCCCGCCATCCGTTATTTCGTTAGCCATAGAATGAAAAGTGAACTTGTATTCCCCATTATAAATTATGGGGTCACTCTCTAACCCTAATTTATTTTTAATTTTACTTCGTAATCGAGAAACTATACCTTTAATTTTATTTCGTTCTTTTTCCAGGTTGCTACTTTTATTTAATTTTGTTAATGCATTTGTTAAAACACCCCCAGTAAGAGATGCTGTTTCAAATAATTTCCAATCCTTTGCTTTATCATCTTTAAAACCCAAGTCTTGAAGAGAGACTTTAATTGTTGTATTTCTAAATCGCATTTTTACCATATGGTCTTTCATGAAAATTAACGATATTTCATATGCTCGAAGATTTTCAAAGGGGGCGAAAATCGGGGATAGTTCGACTTTATTTTTTTTCTTTTTAGTTGTAGTATCATCAGCCGGTGCAATATTTGAGGTCTCAAAATTATTCTGTGATTTTTTTATTTCTGGATACATATCTTCAAAGCTCAATATATCGGGCATGGAGAAAAAAGCATCATTCGGTAATGATTGAAATTGTGGGCAGTCATTTATATCGCAATCAATATAAAATTCATTTGTAAGGGTGGGTGTAAAAGTAATTACATCAATACCATCAAGCGTATTTACAAATCCCGTATAAGAATCTCTGTATGGAATGATTTTTTTAGACAAGCACAATTCATCTGTTAATTTTATATTTGCATTCCACCGTAAAAGCAGGTCTTGGATTGATATAGTTACTCCAAAAGATTCCCCATGCTTTAAGCGTGCGTCTGGTTCTTTAGTCATTGTGTACCCCCAAATATTTTGGTATTCATGCTTTCAATCACGCTCGACACATGTCCATCTGATAAGTGCGCGTAACGCTTAACCATGGATAAAGTTTTATGGCCTAGAATCTCGGCTATTTCCGCCAATGAAGCCCCGTTCATGGCTAAATAAGACGCTGTACAATGCCTTAAGTCATGCCATTTAAAATCTGTTATCTCGGCAACCCTAAGCGCACTTGCAAAAGCCTTCCGTAAATCAATTGGTTTTTGTGGGTTTCTGTCACTTGGGAATAGTAACGTGGTATCTAAGCGCCTGACTTTGGCGTGTTTTTGTAACAGCGATAAGCCCAACCCCGATAAAGGGACGCGCCGCCGGTCTCCGTTCTTGGTCTCATGTAGGATGATATAGCCGCCTTTTAAATTGACGTTCGACCAAGCAAGTTTCATTAACTCCATTTGTCTCATGCCGGTGGATAACGCCAGGACTACGCAAGGATAAAGCAAAGGGTTTGGTGATTCTTTACAGGCCTGTAATAGTTTTTCTCTGTCGTCATCCTCAAGGAATCGCACCCGCCCCCGTGATTCGGTAGGCTTTGTAACTTTGCTAGACGGGGAATCTTCCAGCCATTGCCATTCCTTAACGGCAATAGTAAAGGCATGACTTAATGCCGCCATATATCGAACCACTGTGGCCGGGTTTCTTGGTGTACCCCTGCAAGTTACCCCATTGGCTAATTCATCACGGTATTGGACAATTAACGCCGGGGTAACATCAGACAGAAGGTAAACGCCCATTTTTTCCTTCCACCATTCAAGCTGCTGCCTCTGTTGGCTTGCCTGTTTGGGTTTTCCGGGCAATACATCCTTGATGTATCTATCAACCAAATCAGCAAAAGAATGTTTTTTGGCTTCGGCGGTTTTGAAGTGCCGCCCTTCCTTAATCGCCGCTTCGGTAACTATTACCCAGTTTTTGGCATCGGTGACTCTTGGAAAGGTTGCGGTTTGTGCTGGATAACCTTTTAACCTGATTTGTGCAGTGTAGTAGGGTTTACCCTCAGCGTTTAGCCGTTTAGTTATGGTTGCCATTGTTGCTTCTCCTATCGGATAGCAAGCGGCTTTTGATATAATGCTTTAGCCATTTGCTTAACCCTGATTGTTAAGTGCGTCGGTAAGGCCTTGTTGGTGGTGGAACACCCTCAAGGCCGCTTTGTTTGTAGGGTTTAATTATATACTCACGTTGCACTCACGTTGCAATTGAATATAAAAACGGGTAAAAACTGGCAATAATGGACAATAACACAAATCATTTAAGTCATTGTATTAATTATTGTTGTTTGTTATGATGTGTTGTAGGTTTTGGGCTTCTTAGGACTGTTAATCATTAGGTCGGCGGTTCGAGCCCGTCCGGGGGAGCCAAATAAGAGAAAGCCTTACATGCGAATGTAGGGCTTTTTTTATGGGCGAAGCTTTGGGTTCTTTCATTTTCATTAATAAGGCAGTACGTTTTGAGTTTACAGAGTTATCAGGCGGTAGATCGTGATCAATTGGCCAAAGACATCAGCGACATTCACCGGCAATCGGTGGCCAATACAGGCATTGACGATTTTAAGCATTTGACCAAAATGGAACGCTGGGGAAAAGCCTGTTCCCTCGTTGGTTATGCGACGGCCTGGATCTTTCCAAATCCTATTTCCGCATTATTAATCAGTCAGGGTAGCTTCACCCGTTGGACACAAGTCGGGCATCCGATAGTGCATAGAGCCTACAACAAAATCGAAGGTGTCGACGCCAACTATACCAGCAAACACTTTGCCCAAGGCTGGCGACGGTTTCTGGATTGGCCGGACTGGATGACCCCGGCCGGCTGGCATCATGAGCATGACAAGCTGCACCATTACAGCCTCGGTGAAAAAAATGACCCCAACAATGCCCAACACAATATGGAATGGCTGAGACAATCCAGCCTGCCGATGTGGCAACGCTATGTGATCGTGGCGCTATTTTCCGGGATCTGGAAGCTTATTTATTACACCCCCCGAACCCATAAAGAATTAGTCTTGAACGCCGCTCGGCATCGTCATGAACCGGAGCCGGTGATGACCCGTCTGGGGGCGTGGAGTCTGTTCACCAAACAGGGGCAAGGCTTGTGGCTGGAGAGTATCTTGCCGTATATCGCTTATCGCTTCGTGCTGATACCCTTACTGTTTTTACCTTTGGGCAGCTTCGCCGTACTCAGCGTCTTGCTTAACTCACTGCTGGCGGAAATATTCACCAACATGCACAGCTTTCTGGTGATGATGCCCAATCATGCCGGTGACGACGTGATGATGTTTGACGAGAAAGCCAAAGGGAAGGGGGAGTTTTACTTGCGCCAGATCCTGGGTTCGGTCAATTACCCGACCGGTTCCAACGTGAATGACTTCTTCTACGGCTGGTTAAACTATCAAATCGAACACCATTTGTGGCCGGACATGCCCCTAAGCCAATACCAAAAAGTCCAACCTCAGGTACAGGCCTTGTGCAAAAAGTATAATATTCCCTATCTTCAGGAATCGGTTTTTAAAAGATTGTTGAAAGCCGTGGACATCATGGTCGGCAAAACCTCAATGCTGAAACCAAACTACGCAAGCTGAAGTCGGGAGTATGAATAAAGCCCAGATACAATGTCTTGCGGTGTTCGCCGTATTTGCCGTGATCGGTTTCGGTCCGGTTTCACCGGGCTGTCTGATCGGCATGTATGTGGTCATCAAGCGACCCCACTGGTTTTCAACACTGGTTGATGATCTCTACGGCAATCCCATGCCCAAGCGACTGATCACCTCAAACAAGGTGCGGATCAAAGCCTTCCTGTGCCTATTGACATTATTCATCCTCGATATAGCGCCGGTACCGGTCACTCCGGTTGTTGCCGTCGTGATCATTTTGAGCAGGCCGCAATGGTTCCTGAGCGTCGTCAAAGGTGTGTATAGCGAAAGGGTATATTGAAATTATAACCCGTTGCTCGGCCAGTTAGGGAGAGGGAGTTGGATTCTCTTTTTGCATATATTTGCATGCGTTGCATGGTGTCCTGGATCAAATCGGGAAGATTGGCTAAACTTGCCAGTTGTACAGCAGCAATAAGACCAAGGGCACCGGTGAGAGATTGTGCTTGATTTAGTTCATCATCAGGGTAATTAGAACCAACAGATCCTTCCCCATGACGTCTGGATACTTGATTGAATCCGGTATGAGTGAACCCATTCATAGCCGTCCATGCTATTGCCTTCAAGTTTGAAAGAACTGGCGTACTGATACCAATGCTATTCTCTATTTCCTTAATTAATGTACCAAATTCTTTTTTGACTTGCCCTTTCTTGAATTGAGACAGTTCAGCATCTGTAGCGCAATGAAGAAGCCAGAGTCCACGAACCAAAGATTCAGTGACGACGCGGAGCAGGGCGAACATCGAACCGTAAAGTCCGCTAGAAAAAAGCAGTGCTATTGCAGCCTGATGTTCAATTGAGACATCAAAACATCCAGCAGAGAGCATTGACCGCTCATCGGTGGGTAATTCAATCCCAGTCAGATTCTCGTCGATCCATTTAATTACTTCGAGAAGTGCTTCGTGGTCTGCGATAGATGACATAGCTATCTAATATTTCGAGTGTCTTGCAAAAAGCCTGGTTTGTCGTATATCTTTCATGAATTTATCCAGTTAATTGATTTCATTGAACTGAAGTGTAAGCCAATAGAATACGGTGTACAAATGAAACTGGCGCAAGCTATAAATATTAGGAAATACTGGGATTCATTACCTTGATAATAAAAGGAGGTCATTTCTCTTACCCAATAAATATACGTGAGCGTCAATTCTTTCACACGTAGACAAACTATGCCGCTTGATTTAAAGGCTGAATTTTTTTAATTAAATTCCATGGCAGAAATTGGTCTAATGCCTCGGACTCATAGTGTCGGCCTAATTTCGGTAGTTCAGTAAG
>CAILCX010000108.1 GCA_903832775.1 uncultured Methylobacter sp.
ATTTAAATAAAAACACCAGTTTTTGGGTGGTGCGTCCCCAAGTTGGTCTGGGTGGTATTTCGGGTTTGGGCACATTGCTTTCCGGGCCTTACATAGAAATAAAACCGGGAATTGGTGTACCCGAAGAGCATTTTACTGGTCTGATCACGCCTCCTTTGTTGAAAAATAATGCCGAAGGGACACACTTTATTTTGGAAACCCATAATCTGGCTTCCATGAAACCCGGAAGCCAAATCAATTTTCACGGCATTTCAGTCGGAGAAGTCTTGAGCTACACCTTGTCTGAAGGTGAAAATGCCATACACCTGACCGTATTCATCAACAAACCCTACGATCAGTTTGTCAGAAAAAATACCCGCTTCTGGATAGACAGCGGCGTTGATCTATCCGCCAGCGCTGATGGTTTTAAAGTCAGAACCGGACCATTGATCTCTTTATTAAGCGGTGGCATAGCTTTTCGTACCGCACCTGAAGATTCAATTGAAAATATCCAGCATGAAAACAGTATTTTTCAGCTGTACGATACCTATGATTTGTCGACCCAAGTTGTTTATCAAAACACCTTAAAATACGTCATGTATTTTAATGGCTCGGTGCGTGGCTTGACGATAGGAGCACCGGTACAGTTACGCGGCATTCCCATCGGAAAAGTTACTGATATTAATCTGGAGCTGGATAAAAGAACCGCTGAAATTCATATACCCGTCACCGTGGAGCTGGAAACGGATCGCATTAAAGAAATCAATAATCTTAATAATATCAGCGATAAAGATATTATGACGCAACTGATTAATAAAGGTTTACGAGCCCAGCTACAAACTGGCAGCCTGCTAACCGGACAATTGCTGGTTGATCTTGATTTTCATCCTAAAAGCAAGATTGTGTTAAGCGACAACAAGAGCATTTATCCGGAGTTCCCTACCACTGCCAGTTCTTTGGATCAATTTACTCATTCTGCTAACATCATAATGGATAAACTGGCAAAACTTCCTCTGGAAGATTTGACGACTGAGGCAAATAGAACCCTGCAATCTCTCCAAGGCACTTCGAAAGCAGCAACCAGCATGTTAGTTACCGCCAAAAGTACGCTGGATACCACCGATAAAACCATGAACTCAGCTCATCAAATTCTAAACTCTCTTGAGCCTGGTTCCAGCACTCACTACGAACTTGAACAACTCTTACAGGAACTGACTCAAGCAGCCAGCTCAGTCAAGCAATTAACCGATTATCTTGAACAAAATCCTAACGCCTTAATTCGCGGAAAAAAAGAGCAGTAATAATGACAAATCAATTTATTAAAGGCTTAATCTTATTCGCCTGTACGCTGCTCTCAGCTTGCCTATCAACGCCCCCGACCCACTTTTATGTCTTGGAACCGCTAAATGAGCCTACTAAAACCCTTGCCTCAGGACATAATCATCAAATCGGTATGGGTCCTATTTCAATCCCTGCCCTACTTGAACGAAAACAAATTGTTACACGTTTGGCGGATAGCAGTGTTGCCATTGCAGAATTTCATCAATGGGCCTCACCATTAAAAGAGAATGTCGCCCAGGTACTGACTCATGATCTGGCCGCACTGCAAAAAGATGACCTGATCAGAACCTATCCTTGGAGCGCCTATGGCGCAGTTGATTATCGAATTATCATAGACATCATCAGATTTGACAGTCGTCCGGATCAATCTGTAAATTTCGAAGCTAACTGGTCGATAATGAACGAGAAAACACATACATTGTTAAGCAACGGTCGTTCCAGGATTGAGCATCCGTTAACCGATTCTTCCTATCCCGCTGTTGTTAAAGCGCTCAGTAAAATTTTGAGTGAATTCTCACTTGAATTATCTCAGGCATTGAACAAGGTCGTTACGCCTTAATCTTATTGTTAATTAATGACTTAGCTGGATTTTACTATTGCGGTGTCACACCAAAGGGATACATTCCCGTGATACACCAAGAGGTCAAGGTCATGAGCGAACCGGCTTTTATATGCCAGAATCGGCACGGGACTTACTACGCAAGATTCATAATTCCCAAACACCTACAATCTCACTTCAAAAACAGAAAGGAAATTAGGCGAACACTTCAATCCGACTCAAAGAGACTTGCGGTTAAACGAGCGAGAGTGCTTCGAGTTGAATTTGAAGACATAGTTTCAGCGTGTCGCTATTTTTGACACAAGATTTTTTGGTTCCCTACCAAAAATCGTCAAAAATTTAGCGACGGTTAGATTGCTGCGCAAGCCCCAGCCGTATATGGACACCCCCCGTTTTGCAAGCACTAATGACTTCCGGTTTTTTGAGTACGACTGCACACGTATATTCGGCCTCTAATGAGTGCAATGACTCGGGCCATAATGGGCTTCGCGAGTTTGCTCCTAATCGTCCTGGCGTGCTCATAAGCACATCGGCTGAGGCAGGTTTTGCAAACACCGGTTCGACCTGTTTACCATTAGTCGCTGTTACTGTAAATATTACTGCACAAATAGTCTAGGGGTTACTGTATTTTTGCGTATCTGGATGCACTTCGTTGGACAATAAAAACCCACTAGGCCAGATGACCTGCGGGTTTATTGTACTTCTTTGAATCTCATAAATCAGTAACTTGGTGGAGTCGGGGGGAGTTGCCACCAAAAAACATAGTATAATAAAAACAATGTGTTGGTTATTGTGTTTTTGCTAATGTATCACACCTTTGTATCACACCTCAATTCAATTCCAAAACAGGGAATTGAATCATATCCAACCAAGCTCAGAATCTGTTTCTGACACCTTCAAAAAAGCAGTCGATAATTAGTAGTCAATTTCTGCTCGTAAAATAGATTGAATTTAAGAATAAAATAGTCATACTTAGTCATACTAAATTTAGAATTCTGAGAGCCAATATGTCAACAATTGAAAAAATCAGCATTGCCCTAACTCCTGATCTGGCTTCTCTGGTAAAAAGTGCTGTAACTGAGGGTTATTACGCGTCAACCAGTGAAGTAATTCGTGAAGCATTGCGCGACTGGAAGATCAAGCAGATTCAAAACGCACGTGGTTCGACAGAATTAAAGGCATTATGGCAAGAAGGAATTGATAGTGGATCTGCTGGCACACTCAATATGGAAGAGATTAAACGAGAAGCTAAAAAGAAATTTTTAGAATCGCATAATCAATCATAAACTGTGATTAACCATTCATATAAGGCCCGAATCGATTTATTGGAAATTTGGGTATATATTGCTGAAGATAGCACTAACGCGGCAGATAAATTACTAGATCTTATCGATGATAAGTGTAATTTATTAGATGAAAATGCAGAGTTAGGGCAGGCGCGTCCAGATATTGCTGAAGGTATGAGGTATTTGCCGGTTAAAAACTATCTCATTTTATATCAAGTGCAACCATTTGGTATTGAGATAGTTCGAGTTGTTCATGGGTCTAGAGATATAGATGTCATTTTTGCTTCTAATTAGATGACTGTAAATAAAGTATACTTTATTTTACACTCTCAGTCATTGTCTACAGTCCGCATTCTACCGTGTAAATAAAAGTCAATTTGACATTTATTTTACATGTGTTAGCATTACTCTAAGACATTAATTTACACATTTAGAGGCAAACCATGAAAGGTCACGACATTGGATATATAAGAGTTTCTTCTGTCGGTCAAAATACTGAAAGGCAATTAATAGATGTTAATCTCGATTTGACCTTCACTGATAAGGCCAGCGGTAAAGATACAGATAGACCAGAATTAACACGATGCTTAAATCATCTCAGAAAAGGCGATATTCTTCATGTTCATTCAATTGATCGGCTGGCGCGTAATTTAAAAGACCTGCAAACCATTGTTGAATCATTGACCCAAAAAGGCGTTTCAGTAAACTTTCACAAAGAACATTTAGTTTTTGAGTCTAATACGTCCCCAATGCATACCTTAATGTTTCAAATGTTAGGCGCGTTTGCAGAATTCGAAAGAACCTTGACCAGAGAAAGGCAAAGAGAAGGTATTGAAACCGCCAAAGCGAGAGGTCAAAAATTAGGAGCACCCTCAAAGTTAACGTCAGAACAAATCTCAGCAATAAAACAAAAAGCAGATTCACCAGGGGCCGATAAAAGTGCAATTGCGAAGGAGTTTGGAATTAGCCGGCCAACCCTCTATAAAATTATTGCCTAATAGTGAAGGACGAATTAAAAAATCCATGTCACGACAAATAGCATCGAATCGATACCATATTCACAAATGGATGTCACATCATGCCCATATGCCATCACAACCATTCCTCAGAATGGACATGACACATAATTGCCACGAAGAAGAAAAATAAAATCTCCTGAATCCAAACTCTGAAGAGACTCGTACCAAATTTCCCCTAGACACTCTGATTCCAAAATAATAATTTTCATCATCTTCTTCACTTCTTCTGAATCGATTCTGAAGAATTCTCTATGAAGAGCAATTAATTCCATGAATATTTAATGGTTATTATACATATTCACAATAGCAATAATAAAATTGACCTATCTCAAAAGGCAATAGACCAAATGGATCCTGTATTCTGGATTCGGTGGTAATGATTATGATGATTGCTACATCAACTGCTGCAATGTTCTTTTTTGAAGGACGATCAACATATCCTCAAAAAAAGAGTGTTTCACGATATATGGGGGGAATAGTCGCAAATTTGCTGCCATATCCGGCATTCACATTAATATTTTTTGGAAATTTTTTCCGGTGGGCGCTGGGGAATTGGAGGAGTGTATATACAGAATTGATACAGTATATATATGCAGAAATTTTTTTCTGGCGGGGGACGGGGACTTTGGGGTGGTTCTGGAATGGAGGAAATTTATGCACCTGTAACAAATCTACTGCATATCTTTGGTATGATGGACGAACTTCAATACACGTTAGTCAAAATCATAATTAGGGAAAATTACTTTGTTCGAACAAACCTTTAAAAATATAGACGACATTCTGCATAAAGATGCGGGTTGTGGCAGTGAGCTGGATTATGTTGAACAAACGTCTTGGGTGTTGTTTTTAAAGTATCTCGATGATTTGGAAAGGGATAAAGCCACTGCAGCAGAACTTTCCGGCAAAACTTACAACCCTATTATTGCCCCCGAATTCCAATGGACTGTCTGGGCAACGCCCAAGTTAGCCACTGGTGTCATTGACCATAATGCCTTGACTGGTGATGACCTTGCCGACTTTGTAAATATACAATTATTTCCCTACCTTAAAAAATTTAAAACGTCTGCCGACAGTGCCGACACCATTGAATACAAGATTGGCGAGATATTCTCGGAATTAAAAAATCGTATCCAAAGTGGTTATAACCTGCGGGAAGTGATTAATCGTATTGATGAACTGCGTTTTCGGACTCATGCAGAAAAGCATGAAATGAGTCATCTGTACGAAGACAAGATTAAAAACATGGGTAATGCAGGGCGTAACGGTGGTGAATACTACACACCACGACCCTTGATTAAAACCATCGTTAAAGTCGTAGCGCCAGAGCTTGGCAATAAGATTTATGACGGTGCCGTGGGTTCTGCCGGTTTCTTGTGTGAAGCGTTTGAATACCTAAAGCACAGCAAGACCTTAACCACGACTGATGTGGTTACTCTGCAAAAGAAAACCTTCTACGGTAAAGAAAAGAAATCACTGGCTTATATCATTGGCACCATGAACATGATTCTGCATGGCGTGGAAGCACCCAACATTGTGCATACCAATACCCTTGCAGAAAATCTTGCCGATATTCAAGAAAAAGACCGTTACGATGTGGTGTTGGCCAATCCGCCTTTTGGTGGCAAAGAACGCGCAGAAGTGCAGCAAAACTTCCCGATTAAAACTGGTGAAACGGCATCGTTGTTTTTGCAACATTTTATTAAGATTCTTAAGGCCGGTGGCAAAGCCGGTGTGGTCATTAAAAACACCTTTTTAAGTAATACTGACAATGCTTCAGTCAGTCTCCGTAAATTGTTACTGGAAAACTGTAATCTGCATACGGTGTTGGATTTGCCGGGCGGAACCTTTACCGGTGCCGGTGTAAAAACCGTGGTGTTGTTCTTTGAAAAAGGCAGTGCCACGCAGAATGTCTGGTTCTATCAACTCAATCTGGACCGGAACTTGGGCAAAACCAATGCCCTCAATGAAAAGGATTTGGCAGAGTTTATTGAATTACAAAAGACCAAAGCCGAGAGCGAAAACTCTTGGAGCATTGCCGTAAAAGACATAGACCAGACCACTTTTGATTTGAGCGCCAAAAATCCCAACAAAAAAGAGGAAGCGGCATTGCGCCAACCTCAAGATATATTGGCAGCCATGGCAGAATTGGATAAACAAAGTGCCGAGATTCTGGCGACTATCAAAACGCTGGTCTAACTGGAGAAAATGACTATGCAAGATATTCGCTGGAAACAACGCTTTGCTAATTTTAACCGTGCGTTTTTATTGCTGCGCGAAGCCATGGAAAATGATCTGGCAACACTCAGCCAGCTAGAAAAAGAAGGCATCATCCAACGCTTTGAATATACCTTTGAGCTTGCGTGGAAAGTACTCAAAGACAAAATGGAAAATGACGGCATTATCCTAGATCAAATATCACCCAAAGCCGTCATCAGGCAAGCTTTCGCGGCCAAATATATTAACGATCCGGACACCTGGTTAAAAATGATCGGAGATAGAAACTTAATGAGCCATACCTATGACTTTGTTAACCCATCTTCGTCGCTTTTTTACGAGAAGTGGTCGATTTTTACCCGCTACAAGGCCTGAAAAAATAAAATCCTTTAAAATCAGAGGCTCTATTTTTAATATACCAATGTAGTGCCATCTATTTTAGGTAAAATTTGCC
>CAILCX010000109.1 GCA_903832775.1 uncultured Methylobacter sp.
ATCATTGTGACATATTGGAAACCGGCAACGATTCCTACCGATTTAAACAACGAAAAAAGGCGGTAGAAAATAAATAACCATACAACTTAACTGGAAACTATTCGACGCTCTTTAGTGGAAAGTTTTCAACGCCGTTTGACATATTTGGGCTAATTAACGGGTTAGCCAATCTTAAAACAAGATGTAAGGTGCTCTCTTTTTGAATATTGTAGTCACTAAGTGTTCTGCCATCCTCAAGCTGCTTTCCTGCAAAAATTAGGCGTTGTTGATCTGGAGGAATGCCTTCTTTATCTTGTATTTTCTGTTTGACGTTATCAATAGAATCAGAAGGTTCTACATCTAATGTAATTGTTTTTCCTGTTAATGTTTTAATAAATATCTGCATAGCAAACACTACAGGTGATGTAAGAAACAATAAAATCAATAAAAATAATTTAGTAGTTTTTTTAGAAAAATTAGCTGGTTTTTTATATTCAGGCACTTTACAAAATGTATTATTGGTTGAGCTGAATGTAATCTCGTTTCTTATTGATGTAATATTTAATTTTGAAGATTCTTCCGAGTCTTTAAAAATTACATTATTGGTTAATATTCCCATTATCTTACGATTTTTTTATTAAGCGGTTGGAAGTGAAGCATTAAAGGCTATTAAAACTAAAAAAACGAAATCAACGAATAATTCATTAAAATCATGTAGATATAAGTTAACTTAATTCTTCATGTTAACATAGCCAAAATACTTTTCATCTGATAATCACCAGATAAAATCTAATGTAAATTAATCATATTGCTTATCATCAAGGTATTATAAAGTGAGATGGGCTAATTGTTACTGTTTTAGTAACAATTTATAAATAATGGATAGCTTTCTATGGCTGAACTTTGGAGTTTAATAACTAGATAGCAACAGGCACTGTAATTGAACTGCCCATTCACTTTTTTCCCAGGGCAAAATAAAAGCCATTGCCATGATACCCCACCGATATTCCATGATCATTACGGACAGGACCATAACCAAAAACAGATTGCCATTCAGAATTAACATACTGTGTTACTTTCAGTAGCTGACCAGTACTTAATTGTGCTAAGTTCCGTAGAAGTATATGATCCATTTTATTTACTATTATTGCCCATTGAATTTATTAAATATTATTTCGGAGTTTTGTCATGAACTTATTAGCTATACGATTCACTTTGGTTAGTTTGTTGTTATGTCCTGGTCTGGTATTTGCGCAGATGCCTGCAGAAGGGATGAATCAGGAGAACATGCAGAAAATGATGGAAGGCATGACAGCAATGCAAAACTGCATGGCAAATGTTGATCAATCCGAAATGCAAAAATACCAGGCAAGGGCAATGGCAATGCAAGAAGAAGTAAAAAACCTTTGTGGCAAGGGTAAGCGGGATGAAGCCATGTCTAGAGCTATGAAGTTTGGTAAAGAATCTATGGGGAATCCTGCTTTACAAGAAATGCAAAAGTGTGGGCAGGGGATGCAAGGTATGATGCCGCAGACAATCCCAGGTAATACTAATGATAAACCCACTCATGTTTGCGATAGTATTGAGCAATGAGATATTTCAATACGATGAATGCAAAATAATGCCTAAATCTAGAAACTTGTAACTGTCAGAATTAACTATATGGATTTTGAACATGGCAAACTCGTTCGGTGGATAGAAGAAAAAGGATTTGGTTTCATAAAACCGGATAAAGGTGGTGCCGAAATCTTCATCCACATTTCGGCCATGAGAGGTATGAGTCGTCTGCCAATTGTGGGCGATATAATTCATTATGAAACAAGTCTTGATGACAAGGGTAAATTTCGTGCAATTAATGCCAAAATAGAGGGTGTGGCACAAGTTTTAACTGTTAGTCCTATCGATAGAAAGCGCAATACCCAATACACTGCCTACCACCAGCAAAGGGTTAATAGAAACAACAATACTTATAGGCCACCGTACAGAAAGAGTGGATCTAGATTTATTCCTGTTCTACTGGTAGTAGTTGCTTTCTCAATCTACAGTAAGTTTTCAGAACAATATCAATCGATCGAACAATCGAAGATAACAGTAATTGAACCAACCAAACCTGAGCAACATTTTGAGTGCCAAGGTAAGGTATATTGTTCGCAGATGACTTCAATTGAAGAAGCTGATTTTTATCTGCACAATTGCCCTGGCACTAAAATGGATGGTGATCACGATGGTATCCCATGCGAACGACAATTCTAAATAGGCTTGTAACGATCGTTACCCACCTGATGTAACTGCTAGCAATAGAAGCGATTTTAAACAGGTAGAATAAAACATTAAATTAATTATTCCGTGATCATTTCTGCCATCATAATAATATTTTCCAGATTGTCATAAAGACAACCAATCGACTTCTCAATGGCATCTACAGTCAAACCTAGGTCATTTAGAAGTTCAGGAGAATAGGATTGTT
Source organism: uncultured Methylobacter sp. (assembly GCA_903832775.1). Classification (GTDB taxonomy): domain Bacteria; phylum Pseudomonadota; class Gammaproteobacteria; order Methylococcales; family Methylomonadaceae; genus Methylobacter_A. The sequence goes on from CAILCX010000109.1 coordinate 2,447, forward strand.
TTTGTGCGGCATATCCGATACCAAGTTTACCAAGTAAACAATCACTTAAATAAGTCAGCAGATTCAGCTTATAGTTCTCACCTCGATATTGTGGATTGTGATGGTTATTCACAACATCAACAACTGATTTTGGCATGTTCCAAGAACGCATCAGCCAGGCACCAAGAATATTATGGTCAATGCCTAAGGCAAACCTTTCCAATTCTATAATTGGCATAGTTGGGTTTGAACTTGCCAGATTATTTAAATGGCCAAATTCTGATGGAAATTGATCCGCCAGCATTGGCAATCCAATGTTGTGCATCAATCCTGACTGTATTAATTGTGTATCATGAAATCTGTTTGATACCGCTAATTGCTTATTCAGCAGTTGCATAAGTTGCAAACTGGCAATGGCATGAATCCAATATAGACGGGTGCCAATTGCTCCGTCTTTAGACATCTTTAATGATGGAAATGCAGACAATGCAAGAGCTAAATTACACGCAAAATCAAAACCCAGAACGTCACTAACCGACTCATGGACACTTGGACTAGCTCCAGAGAATCCATAAACAGGCGAACCGGACAATCGCATTATTTGTGCCGACAAGACAGCATCCTGTTCAATAATTTCCGTTAATTTACCGGCATCTGCAGAGGGATCATTTGCCAATTGCATAATACTCATTCCAATATCGGATAAAGGCGGTAGCGCCTCCAATCGGTCAATAGCCTCATGCATATCATAGGGTGACATGAAATTGTCCTGAGGGGAATTAATAGTGTCGAGTGTCCAATTGATAAGGGTCGGAGTCATCATTTCTTTTGCCATATTTTTAAATGGTCGGGTTGGGTACAATTGGTTTTTTTTGCACTTTCTTCTCCAGAACAACAATGAACTTTCACGGGAATTAAAGTTTTTTACCATCTATATACCCACAATCGAATAGGTATTAGCAAAGATATTTTGACCACCAGCCTGGGCTTATCTCAGTCACCGTATCGAAATCAGTCATATTCTCAGCGATCACTTTGTCATAATTAATTGCCCTTATATGTGCAATGGTTCGCGTATTGAGTTCTGATGCTTCTGTATCTGCATAGGCGGCAGAATCATAGAATGGTGCACTGGCTAAAATGGCAGACACAGCCATTAAGTCATTTATTTTAGATTTCATAATAACTCCATATTATTTTGTGTTGTGTCTACGAAGATTAAGTATCCGCGCTACTAGCCGCATATTTTCTTTTACGGTCAAATCACATAAGCAATAA
>CAILCX010000110.1 GCA_903832775.1 uncultured Methylobacter sp.
AGGTGGGCACGTTTTTTAGAACTTGTACGCTCGTCTGAAAGTTGGCTAAAGCGCTTTTTAGCAGGCCCAAAGACGATAAATCAGTTTTTAACTTAGTTCCTGCCGCTGTTAGTCGCGCAGTCGGTGCTTGACCTTCAGCGGCAACAAGTTTTGTTACCATGCCATTTATATCGAGGCCTGAACCCAATCCGGTCGATGTAATTGCAGACATAGCGTGACTCCTTAAATTAAACTAACTAAAATTATATCACTAAGCCTTTGAATTAAAGATATTGATTTTTCCATCTTTCATCAAGGACGTCAGGCTTTCAGCAAGCTTGATCGCGTTCTCAGTAGGCATCTGCCATATAACCTTCTCAGTTTCAGCATCAACTACTTTAGTGACTAAAGTGCCGCTATCGCGATCAACACTAAACTGCAAACTTCTATTAGTTGTTTGTGCAAAGTCATTTAATTTCTTAACGGCTTGTTGAAGGTCATTTTCAGAGTACTGAGGTTTTGTTAATTTTTCAACAGCCGAACTTTCTACAATCTTTAATGAAACAGCAGGTGTTTCAACGGATCGACTATTGTTATCTGGTTTCGGTGTAGCAACAGCAGATTGATATTGCGACACCTTCATATTTATATCCATTTTGATCACCTCTTAGCATCAAGACAAATGCCCGGCAATGCCGGGCATTATTCTTTTTGCTTATTTTATCTCAAAAGACTCAATACACCTTGTGCTGATTGATTAGCTTGAGCCAACATCGCGGTACCCGCTTGTTGCAGTACTTGTGCCCGTGACAGGTTAGCCGATTCTTTCGCAAAGTCAGCATCCTGAATCCTACTGCGGGAAGCGGTCAAGTTTTCAGAAGTTGTTTGCAAGCTGGCAATGGTAGAGGTAAACCGGTTTTGGTAAGCACCCAAGGCAGCACGAGAAGTGTTGACGCTGTTGATCGCGGCATCTACCGTAACCAATGCCGCCTGTGCACCTGCTGAACTGCTTAGGTCAAGAGACGAAAGCCCAGCGCCAGCGGTTGCTGTGGCAGCTTTGTAACCGGCAGTCAGGCTTGTAGAAGTTACTCCGGCATCGCCAACATTGGTTGTACCTGTTTGAAAGCCTGTAATCCCTACATTGGCAGAGCCTTTAATGGTTACCGCAATGCCTCCGGTTGTTGATGCAAAACTAATCAATCCTGCAGTATTTGTCGCGGTAACACCTGTTACTGCTGTCAGGGCATTCATTGCAGCAACGACATTGTCGCCTTGGGTACTGGCATCGGTGCCGGCAGCAACTGCGCCTAATGCTACACCGTTAACTAGTATATCACCCGCAGCAATAGGGCCAAAGCCGGTAATGGTAGTGGCTACGTAACTGGCCGCTGAAGCGCCGCCGCTTCCCAAGGTTATTCCTCCGGCGCCGGCGGAATTCAGAGTCACAACTGAGCGAGTCGTAGTGCCAGCTTTTGCTATAGCCTCAGCATTAGTGCCGGCTGCACCACCCGCTGTTGTAGCAGAGCCTAAGCCGCTGGTAGCGGCGGCTACTACCGTACCGCTGCCGTCGTTGCCAACGGTAATATTGCGGCCATCGGCAGCGGTCAAAGACACTGCGCCGGAAGTGGTATCAAATGCAGCAGTGACGCCAGTTTGATCCGATTTTGCATTGATCGCTGCCGCAACTTGACCTCCCCGTTCAATTGCCGTACCTGCCGCACTAATTGCCCCGATATTCACACCATTTACAAGAATATCGCCGTCCGCAATTGCTGTAGCAAAACCAGTCGCCGCTGTACCGGCAACAGTTGTTGCCGCAACAGTTGCGCTAACCCCAGTATCGCCTGATACAGCGTTTATAGCAGCTGCTTTAGCGATGCCGCTGGTGGCGCTGCCTAAATACGATACGCCATCAGCGACTGTAGCGCCTACGTTTTTGCCATTGATGGTCAAATCGCCTGCGGCGAGTACGCCGGCAGTAACAGCCGTGCCTGATTTAACTGTAGAGTAGCTGGAACCTGAACCCACACCGAGTGAGCTGGATCTGGCGCTGGCAATGCTGCTAATGGTGATTTGGTCGTTTGTAGTGCTGTTTGCGCCAATTTGAAAGCTTTTATTGCTGAAAGAACCGTTCAGCAGACTGGTGCCGTTAAAAGATGAGTTGCTCGCGACTCGGTCAATTTCAGCAATCAATTGGTTTGATTCGTTTTGTATTGCGGCGCGGTCACTGGCGCTGTTACTAGAGTTGGCTGCTTGAACGGCCAGTTCGCGGATACGTTGTAAGTTTGTGCCAATTTGCGCCAAGTCTCCTTCAGCGGTTTGTGCCAGGGAGATACCGTCATTTGCATTACGTGCAGCCTGATCATTACCCCGGATTTGAGTGGTAAAACGCTCGCTGATAGCAAGGCCCGCAGCATCGTCTGCTGCGCTGTTGATGCGTAAACCGGATGATAAACGTTGCATGGCTGAAGTCAGCGAGTGCTGATTCATGCTCAAGTAACGTTGAGCGTTGCCGGATGACATATTGGTATTAACGACTTGTGACATGATGACTCTCCTAATTTGACCCGATTAGATATTTAACCTGGCTATAAAAATTTGGATTCCTTATCGTGGTGATAAGTGCTCCACCTGTTTTTGTTATCGACCAATATTTTTGAACCTTTAGTTTTTATTTTTATTTATTTTATCGTTGCCACGCTCCGGCGTGGGAACGCCGGCCCAGACGCTCCTGCGTCGAGGTAGTGGATAGAAAACCAGCTACGCAAATTTGTGAAGCTTTGGTTTTAGATTGGCAATGTCTTCTGATACCGAACGGGACGCTGGAGCGTCCTTACTGCATTCCCACGCTGGGGCATGGGAACGATGAGGTGAATTTTGAGGGAATTTATTTTGACACGTCAAGGATTCATGTTTAACTTAGGTCATAGTTAAAATAAAGTGGATATTTGGAGATGCCATGAATACCCAACAAGCTGAGAGTGCACATAGTTTGTATTCGTTTTACGAAACCTTGCCTAATGAAATTCAACAAGCTTTTCTTGAAGAGTTGTTAAACAAAAAACATCAAGAGATCGAAAATATGGCTTTTGCGCTTGCTTGCAAACAAGCTAAAGATGAAAATCAGTTTTTAGGCGAACAAGAAACACAGGAATTTATACAAAATTTGTCGCAATGAAAATTGAAATCAGCAAACGTTTTGTTAAGGATGCGCAGAAAATAACCGACAAACGTGTATTGGCAAAAATTAAGCAGGTTTTAGTTGAGGCGCAGCAAGTTGATAGTCTGGTTGCTTTAAATGATTTAGAAGAAATGTCAGGCTATCCGGATTTTTACCGGGTTAAATTTGATTATCGCTATCGGATAGGTATTTATTGTGAGGGAGATATTATCAAGTTTTTGCGTGTAGGTAGCCGCGAAAGTTTTTATAAAAAATTCCCATAAGACATCATTTTACCATTCCTATTATCGTTCCCACGCATGAGCGTGGCAAAGATGTTGCGTTTTTTTTTGGAATTTATTTCGACACTTCAAGGATTTAGGCTTAATTTAGTGTATCAAATGGCTATGTCACTTTTAAATAGTGGTCTATACTGATTCCATATGAATCAGTACGATAGGAGGAGCAATGAAAGCTGAAGAATTCCTAATATTGGCAAATAGACTTGAGGAAATGACGCCGCACCAGAGAGGACTTGTGGCGGAGCGCTTGCGAAATATTAGTCACATTCAGGCCGTCAATACCTTG
>CAILCX010000111.1 GCA_903832775.1 uncultured Methylobacter sp.
GACCACCTTAATTTCACGACTAGTTTCTTGAAATTTACGATCTGTCTCTTGACTGGTTTCCCAAAATTTACGTTCTGTCTCTTGAAACTTACGGTCTGTTTCTTGAAACTTACGATCTGTCTCTTGAAAAAGCCTTAAAATATCATCATAAGTCGGCTGGCTAATGTTCATCATAATGCACCTATTAACAAAAACTAAACAACCACCAGCTAAAGATGGTGGGTTTGCGCAGAAAACGGGGTCAGGAAAACGGGGTCAGTTCTAACATTCCAACATTACTCGCTTTCATATTTATTGACAAAAAAAGCGAGGGGATCAGGTCTTTAAATGTGAGTGAGTGAGTGAGTGAGTGAGTTACTTACTTGCAAAAGCAAAAAACCGCATAAATACCCTCATAAAAAACATTACTCACTTGTTTTTTTGTAAGTTATCTACTGTCTGATTTTGACCGGAAAATAAACACTCAATTGATTGGGCAGGTAAAATGCCTTCCACCCAAACATCCAGCTGTACTTTGTCAGCCGAGTTAACCTTTTGTTCTACCCATTCAGGTATTGCGCCAAACTTTAGTTTGAAAAGTTTTAACAATGTTTGGGCTTCGCCAAGGACTACACCACGGGCTTCACCAAGGGTTACACCACGGGCCTCACCACGGGCCTCACCACGGGCTTCGCCACGGGCTTCGCCAATTTGGATGCCATTTTCTGTCGCATATCGTTCAATAGACGTTATGTAGGGCATGGTTTGTTCCTCCAGTTGTTCGATTTCATAGGCTAATTGTAATTCAAGCTCTTTAGGTAGCTGTAGCATCCAGTCGATAAATCTGAATAACTCCAGGACTTCCTGTTTTTCATAACCGCGCATATAGAGTAAGCGAATCAGCTGAAATTTGCTAGCTTTGCGCGCCAGATTATCTTGTACAGTGCGATGTGCGATAAGTTGCGCAAGAATAACGAGCGCAAAGGGATTGGTATGATTTTCCAATTGCTCAAGCTTGTCGTTCCAGTCCTGCAGTTTAATAACCGGAAATTTAAAGTCACATAAGGTGTGCCATAGCGATTGCTGATAATGACCTATCGTTTTACCGCCGCGTTGATTGGTGAGTAGCGCAAAGCTGGCAATCTGTCTGTTAGGATGGCGATCTTGCAGACGATAATAGTAGCGATACATACGGGCATTAAAATGTCTGTCTGCGCGACCTTGAATTTCAATATGGATTAATACCCAAATTTCCGCGCCATCGCGAGTAAAGACTTTGATCAGTTTGTCGGTATGCTTGCGACCCGATTCAGCATCACGAACTATTTGTTGTAGTTCTGTGTCAAGAAATTCATGCGGCAATGTCCAGTCAATATCGGCATGGGCTTGTGGAAATAACAGCGCCATAAATTGTGAAAAGTAACGTTCCAGTGCTTCTTTCCACGGCGAATCGTAGTCATTACCCGATTGTGTTTCGACAGTGTCAACGCACATGTTTTTTATCTGGATGAAAAAAAAGGGGTCAGACCCATTTGTTTCAAGTCATATTGATGCAATTGCTTTAATTCTGCAATAAAACGCATAAACAAAGAGGTTAATAAGGTAATCCCCATTGATTTTTCTACCTGACTACCAAACATGAGGTTTAAATTTTGCATCATTACGAATCAACAAATGATC
>CAILCX010000112.1 GCA_903832775.1 uncultured Methylobacter sp.
ATAGCCAATTATTTTGGCTCGCAACGTTTTGGTAATCAGGGACAAAATGTTAACAAAGCTTTGGCGATGTTTGATGGTGCAAAAGTTGGTAGGGAACAGCGCAGTATTTATTTGTCAGCGGCCAGATCCTATCTTTTTAATAAGATCCTGGCTCAAAGGGTAATGCAAAACAATTGGAACCAAGCGATTTCAGGTGACACATACCAATTTAATTTGTCGCACAGCTGTTTCCAGTCAGATCAGCCAGATGCAGAAATCACCCGGCGATTAGATGCAAAAGAAATTCATCCAACGGGCGTATTATGGGGTTGTGGAATTGCTGATGTCTCATCTGACGCACTTACTATTGAACATTCTGTAATTGATGCCCATGAAGAATTGGCTAAAGGATTGGTCGCTGGTGCTGTAGACCGCGATAGACGCGCCTTGAGAGTTAATGTTCAGGATTTACAATGGATGTTTATTGATGAAATGTCGCTGGAGCTTTGCTTTACCTTACCTGCGGGGAGTTACGCTACTTCGGTATTGCGGGAAATTGTTGTTTGTTAAATTGGCGGATTTCTACGTTAACTATTTTGCTTTTACGATATAAAAACTAATTTTATGGAAATTATTTATTTCTTTTTGAACTTGTTGAAAGACCCTCTGGCGACTTTACAAGAGTTTTTGACGCATTACGATATGCTCACTTATTTGATTTTGGCAGCGATCATTTTTGTCGAGACGGGCTTAATTATTATGCCATTACTACCTGGTGATTCATTGCTTTTTGCGGTGGGATTATTAGCAGCCACAACGGGAAAACTGGATATTCAAATCATTATTCCATTGCTTATTGGCGCGGCTTTGCTGGGTGACAATGTTAATCATTTTGTCGGTAAACATTTCAGCCAGTTTATTAAGTCCAGGGAAAAGATTCTGTTTTTTAAACGTGACTACCTTACCCGGACTGAACATTTCTATGAAAAACATGGCGGCAAAGCCGTTATTATGGCCCGATTTATACCTATTGTAAGGACGATTGCTCCTTTCGTGGCGGGTGCAGGCAGTATGAAATACTCCAAATACATTGTTTTTTGCATTATTGGAGCAACTTTGTGGGTAACGAGTATCACTTTAACCGGTTATTTTCTAGGTTCAAATGAATGGGTTAAACATAATTTCGAGAAGATTGTCCTGGGTATAGTTTTTATGTCAATCTTGCCGATGATTCTTCAGTTTGCAAGGGTCAAATTTCTTAAACAAAGTGTTTAGGATGAGGTTGAAAATAATTTTCTTGTTAGTAAATGCTTTTTAGACATTATTAGAACCGTGCCTGCAAAAGATTCAGGATAAAGATTGAATTCCGAGTTATCAAGAAATAGTTTTGACCCGTCAGTTTTTTTAAAAAACCTGACCACGCGTCCCGGCATTTATAAAATGCTGAATGAGCAGGGCGAGATTATCTATATTGGCAAAGCCAAAAACCTGAAAAATCGTGTTTCCAGCTATTTTAAAAAGCAAACTGCCTCGATTAAACAGCAGACCATGGTTGCCAAAATCGCGACCATTGAAGTCACTGTAACGCATACAGAAGGCGAGGCTTTATTGCTGGAATGCCAGCAGATCAAACGATATAAGCCTCGTTATAATATATGTTTACGCGATGACCGTTCCTATCCTTACATCTTTCTGTCCAGTGAACATGACTTTCCGCAAATCACTTTGCATCGAGGTGCAAAAAAGAAAAAGGGCAAATATTTCGGCCCTTATCCCGGGATAGGTGCAATTAAGGAAAGTCTAAAGTTGTTACAACGTATTTTCCCTGTCAGGCAATGTGAGGACTCTGTTTACAATAACCGTTCCCGGCCCTGCTTACAGCATCAGATTGGGCGCTGTACTGCGCCATGCGTGGGTTTGATCGATAAAGAAAGCTATACGCTGGATGTTGATAATACGGTTTTATTTTTAGAAGGGAAGGGCGGTTTGCTCATTGATCAATTGATCGTTAATATGGAGCAGGCATCGCGTAATCTGGATTTTGAGCAGGCTGCTGATTTTCGAGACCAAATTGCAAAATTACGTTCGGTGCTGGAAAAGCATTTTGTGCATGGCGAAAAAGGTGACGTTGATATTATTGCTTGCGCGACCAAGGCTGGCGTGGCTTGTGTACAGGTTTTTTTTATTCGGAATGGACAGCACTTGGGTAACAAGGTTTTCTTTCCAAAAATCTCTGAACAACATGAGCCGGCAGCTATTATTCAGGCATTTATCCCGCAATATTATCTCGATAAACAGCCCCCACATGAATTAATCGTCAGTCATGGGCCTGAAGAAATCGATTTGTTGATGGAGGTTTTGTCGGTTCAGGCAAAACATGCGGTTGCTATTTCTCCGAACGTCAGAGGTGAACGTTTAAAATGGTTGCAAATGGCCGGTACGAACGCCGAGAATTCTTTACAGGGCAAGCTGTCAGATAAACAGGGGATTTATGCGCGATTCTTAAATCTTAAGGATGAACTAGGCTGTAAAGAAATCCCAAAGCGTCTGGAATGTTTTGATATTAGTCATACTCAAGGTGAAAAGACAGTTGCCTCTTGCGTTGTTTTCGATCGGGAAGGACCGGTTAAATCAGCTTATCGGCGGTTTAATATTGAAGGCATAACTGGCGGTGACGATTACGCGGCCATACACCAAGCGGTTTTAAGGCGATTTAAACGTTTAAAGTTGGGCGAGCATGAAGCGCCGGATATCTTGTTTATTGATGGCGGCAAAGGTCAGGTGCGAGAAGCGCAAAAGGCATTGGCGGAATTAGACATAAACAATGTTATGATAGTCGGCGTTTCAAAGGGTCCGGATAGAAAGCCCGGTATGGAAAAGCTGATACGCGTTGAGCAAGATCAGCCAATAGATATTAAACCGGGGGCTAGCGGCTTGTTGTTGATACAGCATATTCGTGATGAAGCACATCGGTTTGCGATAACTGGACATAGGCAACGTCGAGGCAAGGCAAAGAAGCAATCGGCTATGGAAGCCATTCCAGGATTGGGGCCTAAACGGCGACAGATTTTATTGAAACAATTTGGGGGGCTGCAGGGTATTTCACAGGCTGGTGTGGATGCACTTTGTAGCGTGGACGGCATCAGTCGTCAACTGGCACAACGGATTTACGAACTATTTCATCATCCAGATGATAATTGAATTTAATATACCTACAAATCTCACGCTGTTAAGAATCGCGTTAATTCCGTTATTAACGGTGGTTTTTTATTTGCCCTGGGAATATTCCAATGTTGCCTGCATGCTGATTTTCTTAGCCGCTGGAATTACTGATTGGTTGGACGGTTATCTTGCCAGAAAAATGAATCTGGAAACCCCTTTTGGGGCTTTTTTAGATCCTGTGGCTGATAAGCTCATGGTTGCCATGGTTTTGGTTCTGATCGTACAGCAGCAGGCCAGTCCTTATCTGGCAATTCCTGCTGCAATTATTATTGGAAGAGAGATCACTATTGCTTCGCTACGTGAATGGATGGCGGAAATAGGACAGCGAGCGCAGGTGAAAGTTTCCCAATTGGGTAAATGGAAAACGTCTGCGCAAATGCTTGCGATAGGGTTGTTGTTGTATCGGGATGATTTATTCGGTATTCCGATTAATTATTGCGGATACGGTTTGTTATATATTGCGGCTATATTGACTTTATGGTCGATGATTAATTACTTAAGGTCAGCACTGGCAGTGTTGACTGCAAAATAGAATTGGGTCTATTACTGTGGGCCTGGATTATCACTCACATACCAATACAGCAATTGACACGCTGTTAAAGAAGAACATGGATCAGGAAATAGAAGATATTCAACAGAAACTCGAAGTTCACGATGAAATATTATTGGCTGCGTTGCAGTTATTTGCCAAAAATGGATATTTCAATACATCGCTCATTGATATAAAGGATGCTGCTGGAATAAATACCATAGGTATCATTCATAAACAATTTAAAACCAAACAAGCCATAGCTGCTAAGTTGTATGAAAATATTCATAATAGTTTGAGTCATTCAGTTGACGAGATAAAGCTTAAAAATGAAAATTCATCTGAACAATTAAGGGCTATAGTTGATTTGTTTTTCAAGTTAACAGAAGATGCACCCGATGTGATGCGTTTTTTGTTAATCACCAAAGTTAGTGAATTTATACCTGAAGCTCAAGCACTCTGTGATTCAGCAGCGGTTAAAAAAATAATCAGGATTATTGATGAGGGTATTTCTACAGGAGAAATTCGTAGTATGAGTTCGCAACTGGCTTACGCTCATTTTTTCGGCATTATTGAAAATACTCTGCGACTCAAATTAACAGGTTTTCTTGATAAAAAAGCTGAATTTTATCAGGCACAAGCCTGGCTTGCTGCCTGGAATGCTATCGTTAAAAAATGATTGATCTTTTTTAGGTAAAAAATGTTGGGTTAACGATAAGACTGTTAATCCATCTTGCAAACTTGTCGAAAGCTATTTCCATTTTGTATAGAGCACAGTCATGGGTGACGTAATTCAATTTAAACGGCCTAAAACCACTGAACGGCATAAAGGCAATACTTTATGTCGTAGCGGCTTTCATAAATGGGAGGTTTCAAGCGAAAAACAGTTTGATGTAAAGCAGGGGAAGTTGATCACCGTTTACCAATGTAAACGGTGTTTGAAAACAAAGATTAAAGCCTTGTAACCGAGGGTTAGGCGTCACGCCTAACCCCAAATTATTATCTCGGAAGTTCAGAACTTCCCATTAAAAATTCATCCACAGCTTTGGCTGCCTGTCTGCCTTCACGAATAGCCCAGACTACCAACGATTGGCCACGCCTTCCATCACCTGCAGCAAAAACTTTATCAACAGAAGTGCGATAGTGTTTCTCGGTTGCTTTGATATTGTTACGTTCAAGTTCAACCCCAAGTTCCAGCAAAAGTCCTTCGTGTACAGGATGAACAAAGCCGGTTGCGATAAGGACAAGATCAGCATCTAAAGTAAAAGCGCTATCTGGCTTTTCAGTCATTTTCCACTGACCACCCTCTTGCTTCCATTCGACTTCTACCGCATTGAGGTGAGTAATTTTCCCGTCTTTGCCGGTAACACTTTTAGTGTTTACACTCCAATAGCGTGTTTTGATGCCTTCATTATGCGATGAAGTGGTACGTAACTTGTTTGGCCATAGTGGCCAGGTCAGTAACTTATTTTCCTTTTCGGGCGGTTCCGGCATGATTTCAAGCTGAATTACGGAGGCCGCGCCCTGACGAAGAGAGGTTCCTATGCAATCAGATCCGGTATCGCCGCCGCCGATAACGACTACATGTTTGCCCGTTGCAGTGATTGCAATATCTTCATTGATAATATCGCCTGCATTTCGTTTGTTTTGCTGACGTAAAAAATCCATTGCAAAATGCACGCCTGTTAACTCGTTGCGACCGGAAACATCGAGATCACGCGGTTTTTCAGAGCCGACTGCTAAAATGACAGCATCATATTCTGCCAGTAATTTCTGTGCGGATATATCCGTGCCAATATGACTGTTAGGTCTGAAGCTGACACCTTCTGCCTGCATTTGTGAAATCCGTCGATCAATCAGGTTCTTTTCCATTTTGAAATCGGGGATACCATAGCGCAGCAAGCCGCCGATTCGGTCATTTTTTTCATAGACGACGACTTCATGTCCGGCACGAGCCAGTTGTTGTGCACTGGCCAGTCCGGCAGGTCCGGAACCGATAATTGCAACTCGCTTGCCTGTTCGTTGAGCTGGGATTTGAGGTTTTACCCAGCCCATTTCCCAACCTTTGTCGATAATGGCGCATTCTATCGACTTAATGGTGACGGGTTGATCCTGCAAATTAAGTGTGCAGGCTGCTTCGCATGGGGCTGGGCAGATGCGGCCGGTAAATTCGGGGAAATTATTAGTGCTATGTAAAATTTCCAGCGATTTCTGCCAATCACCTTGATAAACGCCATCATTCCAATCAGGAATGATGTTGTTAACAGGGCAGCCTTGATGGCAAAAAGGAATGCCGCAATCCATACATCTTGAGCCCTGTTGCGCGAGTTCGGTCTCGCTGGGGGATATCGTAAATTCGCGATAATGCTTCAGACGGTCACTCGGCGAAGTGGTTTCTCGCTCGGTGCGCGGTAGTTCCATAAACCCGGTTGGTTTACCCATTTTTAATACCTTCTACTTTAATGTATTTGTTAGTACATCAACTCGGCTATAAGTTAGCTCTCGCCAAACTCTCCAGTGTTGGAGAGTCGGCAAAATTCCGAATTGTGAAGTACGATGTGCTTGGCGTCGCAATTATTATGCGGCTGCAGCTAATTGTTCCGCTTTAATTTGTTTTAAGGCTTCACGGTAATCGACTGGCATGACCTTGACAAAGCGTGGCAAATAATCTTGCCAGTTATTCAAGATGTGCTCTGCCCTCGCACTATTGGTGTAGCGCTTATGATTTTCGATTAAGTGTTTCAATCGTTGAGCATCATGGCGAGTCATGTCGGACATGATTTGCACGCGGCCGTGGGTTTGCATGTCTCCCCCCTGATGAGCGATGGCTTCCAGCATGTCATCTTCTTCGGGGATGGGTTCGATTTCTACCATGGCCATATTGCAACGTTTTTCAAAGTCGCCTGCTTCATCGAGAACATAAGCTACACCGCCAGACATACCAGCAGCGAAGTTGCGTCCGGTTTGGCCGAGGACAACCACGACTCCTCCGGTCATATATTCACAGCCATGATCGCCAACACCTTCGACTACTGTTAGTGCCCCGGAGTTGCGAACAGCAAATCGTTCGCCTGCAACGCCGCTAAAATAACATTCGCCGTTGGTGGCACCATAAAGAACTGTATTGCCAACAATAATATTTTCGGCAGGATTTATTGGGCAATCTTTAGGTTGATAAATAGCGATACGTCCGCCGCTCATGCCTTTGCCTACATAATCGTTGCCTTCGCCTTCAAGGTTAATGCTGATGCCTTGAGCCAGAAACGCGCCAAAACTTTGTCCTGCTGTACCTTTAACGTTGATAAGTATGGTGTCATCAGGTAGGCCTTTATTTCCATAACGTTTTGCGACTTCACCGGAAAGCATAGCTCCGAAGGTACGGTTAATGTTATGAATCGGCGTATTGATAATAACAGGAACACCATTTTCCAAGGCAGGTTTAGCTTCAGCAATCAAGCTATGATCCATAGCATGAGTCAGTCCGTGTTCTTGACTTTCATGATGATAAACAATGGTATTTATTTCAGTGGCTGGTTTATAAAATACCCGACTGAAATCTAGGCCCTCAGTTTTCCAATGGTTCAGTGAGCGCTGCATATCCAGCAGATCTGAGCGTCCAATCATCTCATTAAAGCTGCGGAAACCTAGTTTTGCCATCCATTGCCTTACATCTTCTGCAACCATGAAGAAGTAATTGACGACATGCTCCGGTTGACCGGTGAAGCGTTTGCGCAATTCAGGGTCTTGTGTCGCAACACCGACCGGGCAGGTGTTTAGATGGCATTTACGCATCATTAAGCAACCCGATACGATCAGGGGTGCTGTGGCGAAGCCAAACTCATCTGCACCCAATAAAGCGCCGATAATAACATCGCGCCCGGTGCGTAAACCGCCGTCAACTTGAACAGAGATGCGTCCGCGCAGTTTGTTCAATACCAGCGTTTGGTGAGTTTCGGCAAGACCAATTTCCCAGGGTAAGCCGGCATGTTTAATAGAAGTCATTGGACTTGCGCCGGTTCCGCCATCGTAGCCTGATATGGTGACATGGTCTGCGTGGGCTTTGGAAACTCCGGCAGCAACCGTGCCAACACCTACTTCGGAAACCAGTTTGACGCTGATGCGAGCTTCAGGATTGACATTTTTCAAGTCATGAATCAGTTGCGCCAAATCTTCGATCGAATAGATGTCATGATGCGGTGGAGGAGAGATTAAACCGACTCCACGCGTAGAATGACGTACTTTTGCGATAACCTCATCAACTTTATGGCCGGGTAATTGCCCGCCTTCACCGGGTTTTGCACCCTGGCTGATTTTGATTTGAATGTCATCGGCGTTGACCAGATATTCAGTGGTTACCCCGAAACGTCCGGAGGCGACCTGTTTAATCGCTGAGCGCATTGAATCACCATTGGGCATGGTTTTGAAGCGTTCAGGAAGTTCACCACCTTCACCGGTATTGGATTTGCCGCCAATACGATTCATCGCAATCGCCAGATTGGTATGCGCTTCGTATGAAATTGAACCGAACGACATGGCGCCGGTTGCAAAGCGTTTAACGATGTCGGTCGCAGATTCCACTTCGTCCAAAGGAACGGGTGTTGCGCTTTCTTTAAGCGACATTAAGCCACGTAAAGTCAGCAGCGATTCGTTTTGTTCATCAATCAGGCGTGTAAATTCTGCATATTTTTCATAGCTGTTGCTGCGTGTTGCGTGTTGCAGTGTACTGATGGTTGCAGGTGTCCAGGTATGTGCTTCACCGCGAATACGGTAAGCATATTCACCGCCAATATCCAGCGCATCGCGCAATATCGGAGAATCGCCATAGGCAAGTTGGTGTCTACGACTGGTTTCTTCGCTGATTTCGCCAAGACCTGCACCTTCGATCGTGCTGGTTGTGCCAGTAAAATAGCGATCTAGAAACGGTTCTGACAATCCGATTGCATTAAAGATTTGTGCGCCACAATAAGATTGATAGGTCGAAATACCCATTTTTGACATCACTTTAAGCAGGCCTTTAGACACTGCTTTTATATAGCTTTTATGTGCATCATATTCTTTCAGTCCCGGCATATTTTCGCAGAGTCCTGACAGGGTATCAAAAGCCAGGTAAGGATTAACTGCTTCCGCACCGTAAGCCGCTAAAAGTGCGAAATGATGAACTTCGCGCGCTTCGCCGGTTTCTAATACCAGGCCAACTTTGGTTCGTAAACCTTCACGAGTCAGGTAGTGATGTACGGCAGATGTCGCCAATAGAGCAGGAATCGCAATGTGCGCTATATCCATATCTCGGTCGGAGAGCGCCAGAATATTATTGCCTTCATCGACTGCTTGTTTCGCAGCAAGACAAAGCTTGTCGAGTGCTTCTTCCATGCCATTGGCACCCAAATTTGAGGCATAGCAAAGGGTCAGTGTTTTGGTTTTGAACACGCCACCGGTTCGAGTTTCAATGCGACGAATTTTTTCCAGATCCTGATTGGTCAAAATAGGTTGCTCGACTTCCAGGCGCATGTGGGTTCCACCTTCGTCGAGTCCCAGCAAGTTGGGGCGCGGACCAATCAATGATACGAGTGACATGACCAATTCTTCACGGATCGGGTCAATCGCAGGATTGGTAACTTGCGCAAAGCCTTGTTTGAAATAATCGTACAGCAAGCGCGAACGTTCGGATAATACTGCCAGTGCGGCATCGATGCCCATTGAGCTGATCGGTTCCTGTCCGGTTTGGGCGATCGGTTTCAGGATGAATTCGATATCTTCACGGGTATATCCAAACGCCTGTTGCTTGTCCAAAAGGGTGCGGGCATCGGGCGCCATCGCAGAATTTTCGGGTGGCAAATCAGCGAGTAAGATTTGGGTTTTGGTTAGCCATTCCGCATACGGCTGGCTGCTCGCTAAATTTGATTTTAATTCTGCATCATCAATAATGCGACCTTGTTCAGTATCGATCAAAAGCATTTTGCCGGGTTGCAAGCGCCATTTTTTGATGATTTTGTGTTGTGGAATTTCCAGTACGCCCATTTCCGAGGCCATAATAACGAAATCGTCATCAGTGACCAAGTAACGTGCTGGACGTAAGCCATTGCGATCAAGGGTTGCTCCGATTTGGCGTCCATCGGTAAAAGCAATCGCTGCCGGACCGTCCCATGGTTCCATCAATGCGGCGTTATATTCATAAAACGCGCGCAATTTTTCATCCATTAAGACGTTGCCTGCCCAGGCTTCTGGAATTAGTAACATCATGGCGTGGGCAAGTGAATAACCACCAGCAACCAATAATTCAACGGCGTTATCAAAGCAGGCGGAATCCGATTGTTCTTCGGCAATCAGAGGCCACAGTTTGTGGATGTCATCGCCTAATACTTTGGACGCAATGGAGTGGCGGCGTGCTGCCATGCCATTGACATTGCCTCTTAAGGTATTAATTTCACCATTATGGGCGATAAAGCGGAAAGGATGCGCTAAATCCCAAGTTGGGAAGGTGTTGGTAGAAAAGCGTTGATGAACCAAAGCCAGTGCGCTTTCCATGAGTTCATTGCTTAGGTCCGCATAAAATGCTCCGACCTGATCTGCCAGTAGCATACCTTTGTAAACCAGTGTCCGTGACGACAATGATGGAATATAAAAAGAGTGGCCATGATCCAGCTTTAAATCGCGAACGGCATTTTCAACCTGTTTACGAATTACAAACAGTTTGCGTTCAAAAGCGTCTTGATCGGCACAATCTTCTCCGCGAGCAATAAAAATCTGCCGAATGAAAGGTTCAACGGCCTTGACTGACTCACCCAGGGTTTTATTGTCGACAGGTACGTCCCGCCATCCTAGCAGTACCGCTTTTTCACGGGCAATAAGGTCGGTTAACAGTTTTTCGCAAGTCGCACGGTTATTGGCGTCGCTAGGTAAAAATACCATGCCGGCAGCATAATTCCCGGCTGACGGAAGAGAGATGCTCAATTTATCGCATTCAGCGCGTAAAAAAGTATCAGGCATTTGAATTAAAATGCCTGCTCCATCGCCTGCATGGATGTCTGCACCAACCGCGCCACGGTGGGTCAGGTTCTTAAGTAATTCTAAACCCTGACGTACGATTTCATGGCTTTTTTGACCTTTTATATGAACGATAAAACCTACACCGCATGCGTCATGTTCATTGCGTGGGTCATATAAACCTTGTCTGGTCGGTAGCATACTTTGACTCATTGTCACCTCAAAAAAATATTACATAAAGGGCTGATATACTGTAATTTAAAAACCCTCGTTCTGCACCTAATTCTATTGTTTCTATCAGGTGCGGCGGCACGGCAAAACTATTTAATTATACAGATTTTATGATTTTCTGTCACGCGGTGTTTTTAATTGTCGCTGTAATTATTTACTTGCTAAAGCTATGTATTTTTTAAATAAAAGTCTCAAATACTGATTGGCTAAAAATCTATGGTTCTTTGTGGGCTGTTTGTTTTTTTTGATATTTTCCTGATGGACGTTCTAGGCATGAATCAGTATAGTGACAGTTTAGCTTTATAGATTAGAAGGGTGATTTCTTGGTTTTTTAAGAATCCATGCAGTTGTTTATGAGAGTTCATTTTTGGTTAATTATGAAAGAAAGTTTTGATGTTGTCATTGTTGGCGGTGGTATGGTTGGCGCCGCAGTTGCTTGTAGTTTAGGCGGAAGTACCTTAAAAGTGGCTGTTATAGAAAGTCAGATGCCAGAAGCTTTTAATGCTGATCAGGCTCATGATTTAAGAGTTTCGGCGCTCAGTATTGCTTCAAAGAACATTATTGAGACGGTAGGTGCCTGGCCTGGGGTCACCAGTCGCAGACTTTGTCCGTTTCGGAGAATGCGGGTTTGGGAAACTGCTGGAGATACTGAATTCTGCAGTGACAATATAAATTTTCCTGAATTGGGCTATATCGTTGAAAATCGAGTGACACAACTTGCGCTTCTGGAACAATTGCAGACTTTTCAGAATATTCAATTAATGTGTCCAGCAACTATCACGAAAATTAATTACTTTTCTGGAATGCCCTCTGAAGTAGAGCTAGGTGATGGTCGGATTTTGTTGGCAAAGGTTTTGGTTGCAGCTGATGGTGGTCAGTCGAGAGTCAGGCAAGCTGTGGGCTTGGGTGTTACCAGTTGGGATTATCAACAACATGCACTGGTTATATACATTGAAACTGAATACGGCCAGCAGGACATAACCTGGCAACGTTTTGTGCCCAGTGGACCGCAAGCTTTTTTGCCGCTAACCGGTCATTTTGGTTCTGTAGTCTGGTATAACTCAGCAGACGAAGTACGTCGGCTTAAAGCAATGCCGTATGAAGATTTATTGCTTGAAATGACTGCGACTTTTCCTGATTGCTTGGGCAAGGTTATGGCTGTTCTGGGTACGGCGAGTTTCCCGTTAAAACGTCAGCATGCACAAAGTTATGTAAAACCGGGCGTGGTGCTTGTTGGTGATGCGGCTCATATGATTAATCCCTTGGCGGGACAAGGTGTTAACATTGGTTTGTTGGATGCGGCGGCTTTGGGTGAGGTTTTGATTGAGGCGAGCAGGCAAGGTCTCGAATTGGGCGATCTCAAGGTTTTAAGGCGCTATGAACAAATGCGTCGTAATGAAAATTTAAAAATGATGACGGTTATGGATCTTTTTTACCGTGTGTTCAGCAATCAGCTGTTGCCAGTCAAATTTTTACGAAATTTGGGGCTTGGCTTAGCCGAGCGAGTTTTGCCTGCAAAAAACAAGGTGATGCGAGCTGCGATGGGTTTGGAGGGTAAATTGCCCAAACTTGCCAAGGGTGAGTCAATTATTTAAATAATTGATTGCCAAACAATGTCAATAAAATAATTTCTTATAAAAGTGAATCGTGAAATGAATTGCTTGCTAAAATTTGGGAATTAATTTGATGAGGGTTTGGTGGTATGGAAAATAGGCTTTATCAAAGAATTCCAATACAAGTTTCAGCTACAGTCATAACCGAACAGGGTGAGCGCATAGAAGTTGTCGCAGTTGATTTATCAAGTGAAGGATTAGGTATCGAATGCAGCACCCGTCAGAGGAACACAATTACCCCGAGTGGGAGTTTTCTTCGTAATGGAAAATTATTAGAACTGCTGGTTGAGTTTAAGCTTTATGATGAAGTAAATGCGTTAAGCAAAAATACGGTGAAATGCAGAGTTGTTTTTTCACGACGTTTGTCAAGTGAGCAATGTAAGATCGGATTTCGGTTTGTCGATATTGACGATGAATTCCATGAGCGGCTTATCCAATTGATTGACAGAGCAAAGATGTTAAATATATCGCGAAAATAAACTGCCACAGGCTGATCTGAATTTCTGTAGCAATTTATTTTGCTGAGTCCTTAATTATAGGAAGCTGATTTTATTTACTAACCTGGGTAATCCAGTCTTCAAGATTATAATAATTGGTAATACGGGCCACTTTGTTATCACGAATTTCAAAAAATGCACCTGCAGGCAGATTGTATTTTTGTCCTTGTGCCGCAGGTAAGCCTTCGTCAGTTTTAAGATATTCGCCTAATACAACAAATTCAGCAGCGGCACGTTTGCCATCGGCAGTAGCCATGATGACCATATCGACCAGTTGTTCTTTGTAATTATTGTTCATGCAGGCCATGAACTGGGTGAAGGCGTCTTTGCCAATTTCGCGTTTGCCTTGATTAATGTCGTGAATGACATCGTCGGTTAGCAGGTTTAGAAAAGTCTCCATATCACCGCCATTAAATGCGGCATAGTATTTTTGTATCAGGTTAATGCTGTCTTGGTTCATAGTGGTTCCTTGTTTATATTTAAAGTTTAATCAGCAGGGTAGGGCGTGCCATACGCCCTACCAATATTCGTCAGTCTTTTTCCCAATTATCCCGCAAGGTTACGGTACGGTTAAAGACCAGTTTGCCTTCAATGCTATCTATGGCGTCAAAGCAGAAATAGCCGATGCGTTCAAATTGATAACGATTTTCTGGTTGCGGCTGAGCCAGACTGGCTTCGACACGGCAATCGCTGAGGACTTCGAGCGACTCCGGGTTGATTGCATCCAGGAAGTTTGGTTCATTATCTGGGCTAGGTACTTTAAACAAGCGGTTGTATAAACGTAATTCTGCCGGGTAAGAGTGCTGTTCGGATACCCAGTGGATTACGCCTTTGACTTTGCGGCCTTCGGGATTTTTACCCAGCGTATCGGGGTCGTAGCTGCATCGTAGTTCGATAATGTTACCGTCAGCATCCTTGATGACTTTATTGCATTGGATAACATAAGCGCCACGCAAGCGGACTTCACCACCCGCAATCAAACGCTTGAATTTAGGCGGTGGAACTTCGGCAAAATCATCCTGTTCAATCAAAATTACCTTGGAAAAGGGTACGATACGTTTGCCCAGTTCAGGCTTTTGCGGATGATTGCCAACTTCCAGTTGTTCGGTTTGGACTTCCGGATAATTGTCGATGACGATCCGCAGCGGTTGCAAAACTGCCATGGCTCTGGGTGCATTGTCGTTTAAGTCTTCGCGGATGCAGTATTCCAGTACGCCCATTTCTATCCAGGAATTCTGTTTGGTCAGACCGATGCGCTCGCAAAAATCACGTATCGATTTCGGCGTAAAGCCTGCTCGCCGCAATCCGGCAATAGTTGGCATGCGCGGATCATCCCAGCCGTGAACGTGTTTTTCAGTAACCAATTGATTAAGTTTACGCTTGCTGACGATGGTGTATTCCAGTTGCAAACGGGCAAATTCAATTTGTTGAGGATGACAAGGTGTTTTCAGTTGCTCCAGTACCCAGTCGTAAAGCGGGCGATGATCTTCAAATTCCAGTGTGCACAAAGAATGCGTGATGCCTTCGATCGCGTCAGAAATACAATGGGTGTAATCGTACATCGGATAAATACACCAGTCATTGCCGGTGCGTTGATGATGCACGCGACGAATCCGATAGATTGCCGGATCGCGCATATTGATGTTTGGCGAGGCCATGTCGATCTTGGCCCGTAATACATACTGTCCATCGGCAAACTCACCGGCACGCATCCGTTTAAATAAATCCAGGTTTTCTGCGATGGAACGACTGCGATCGGGACTTTCCTTGCCGGGTTCGGTTAGCGTGCCACGATATTCCCGGATTTGTTCGGCAGACAAACTGTCCACATAGGCTTGGCCTTGTTCAATTAGCTGGATGGCGAAACTATAAAGCTGTTCAAAATAATCCGAGGCATGGTGCAATTCTGACCATTCAAAGCCTAACCATTCGACGTCGCGCTTGATTGCCTGAACATATTCATCACTTTCTTTTTCAGGATTGGTGTCGTCAAAACGCAGGTTACAGCGGCCGTTATTTTCGGCGGCGATGCCAAAATTTAAACAAATTGATTTTGCATGGCCGATATGTAAATAGCCATTGGGCTCAGGTGGAAAGCGGGTGATGACTTTGCCCTCATTCTTGTTTTCTTTCAGATCATTGGCAATGATTTGGCGAATAAAGTTCGACGCTGGTTGGGTATCGTTTGTGGACATTGGGTTGCTATGGGTTATTGAAGAAGAATAGGTGTGCAAAAAGTTAGATTATACATATTATTTAATGCAGGGTGGGCAGCGCTTTTCTGCCCACCATGAAGTTATTCCTCAGCCATCGTCTCTATCCGGTAGAAACCTTCGCGATCATGACCCAGGATATCGGCTAGCCAAGGTAAAACTTGTTTCATTTCGGGTGCTAAAGTCCAGGGAGGATTAATAACGATCATGCCGCTGGCAGTCATACCGTGTTCGTTGCTGTCTGCGCGGATCCCGAGTTCAAAGAGTTGAATGTTTTTGATACCGCAGTTGCGTAATGCCAGCTCGAGTTTTTTATTGCGTGCCCGCTCAATGACCGGATACCAGAGTGCATAGGTTCCTGAGGCAAATCGTTTATGCATGGCTATCAAGGTTTCAACCACCTGTTGGTAATCGCTTTTAATTTCGTAGGACGGATCAAGCAAAATTAATCCCCGTTTCTCGAACGGCGGCAATTGTTTCAAACTCGCGGTTAAGCCGTCAGCATGAAAGACATGCATGCGCTTATCCTTGTTAGCGATTTCAGTTAATAACTTGAATTCGGTGCTATGCAGTTCATATAAACACAAACGATCTTTCTCGCGCAGTAGCTGTTTGGTAATTAACGGTGAGCCGGGATAGCGGGAGAGATTGTCAGTGCTGTTAAAGCGCTTGACTAAACTTAAATAGTGGGCAACAGAGTCGGGTAAATCTTCGCGTTGCCATAATTTGGCGATACCGGAGTCAAATTCGCGGTTTTTTAAGGCATAATCGCCCTCCAAATCATATTTGCCTGGTCCGGCATGAGTGTCCATACAGCAAAAAGGTTTATCTTTTTTTGTCAGGTATTCAAGGTTTAGAATCAGGATGATATGTTTTAAAACATCGGCAAAATTGCCTGCGTGAAAAGCGTGTCTGTAACTAAGCATGAGTGAGTAATTTAAAATACTTTATCAACAATCGTCATGCCTATTTCAAAAGCAATCAGCCATATTATGATCCATTCGAGTATCGTCGAATGTCGGTGTTTTTGTTCGTCCGCCAGCATTTCAAAAAGTTCATGAATCGTTTCCAGTTTTTTGGACAGCACGTCGGTGCGTGGGGTTATTTCCAGATACTTTGCCGTGATGCCGTAAAAAGCTTCGTATTCAGGGTATTCCCAAAAGAAATCGGGTGTATCCAGCAAATCATAATTTAATATGATATCGCTTTTGGTTAGAAACAGTTGCCCCCTGATTTTGGCGATTTTATTACGGCTTAATTTGATGCTGCCATTTTCGGCTAACGATCTGGGAATATAACTGGTGTTGTTGATTGTAGTGATGGCATTGGTTTCAAAAGACGCCAGTTTGATTGATTGAGCCATGCCTTGGGATAAGGAAAATATCAAAATCGGATCTGAAGATTCTATTTCAATATGATCTTCAATAATGCGTGTGTTCGGGCAATCAAGAGCGAAAGTGAAGTTGTCTTCTTCTATCGCAGCTAACGGATTTTCTGAATGCTCAAGCAATAACTGATGCAGTTTTGTTTGTTGTTCAGAGCTGACGTTCCAATGTACAACCGCGCCATAGGCAAAAACGATAGACCAGGAATGATCATCCTCAATGAGCAGAGCTCCTTTAATGATGCGGATCAGCGTTGAGTCAGACAGTAATTTTGACAGCGCATTAATGTCGAAACGTTGTGCCAGACAATAGGCTACGCAATGCTTAATGGATTGATTTTCAGACATAAATGGTACTCAAAAGTTATTATACATGGCGCGGCCATAGTTGCGGATTTCTGAGCGGCCATGGAGCTGCAAAACCGGATGCAGGGCTTACTATGCAACTGTTTATGCGTTTTGATATTTAATAATATGGCTCGAACATGGATTCCACAACACAGTGCGGAGTATAGCGTTTAGCAGGTTGCCGGATCAGATCCCTAATGAAAAAACAATAAATAGAAAGCTACTTTCCATATGCTGTGTTTAGACGGACTTAAAAACTATTGATTATACTGAGTTTAAGCTGATTTCTAAATAGCCTAAGTCAGAATGAGTCAACATTGCCATTTTAGCAGCGCGGATTAAGCTGCGTATTTGGTTAAAGTGTGATTATTTCTCTTATCTAAGGCGTCCTTACGCTTAACAAAGTTGCAATTCATGTCCTATAAAAAAAATTAACAGTCTAAAAGCTTAATATTTTCTTGCTTAAAAATGCTTAAAATCAGTCTGTGATTTTGACTAGCCAGCCATTTTCGCCTTCGCATCTTGGAATTTTAGCGTTAACTTTTATGTTGATTCTTGCGATAGTGTCATGAAGTTCTGAAGGTAGCATTCCTTTTACAATATAAAAATTTTCTTTATCTTCGGTGGTTAGCGTTACAGGAATTGATTTTACAGTGACTTCAATTTGTTCCGGTTTCTCAACATTGAAGGCCAGAAAAGAGAAGGCAGAACCTCGGGCAGCTGTCTCTAAATGTGCTGGTGTAAATTTGGTCAGTTGCGGTTTGGAACAGGCATTTTCACTACCGCCACCACCCGAACTACTGCCGCCATGACCACTATGATGTTCTGAAGCATAAGCAGTGTTGATATTAATGCCAGCTAGCATAATTATAATTGTCAGAAGTTTGGGTGCTTTCATGAGCTTAACCTTTAAATTATTATTTTTATTATTTTAAGAGTAAACCAGGCCCATTTGAAGTAGGGGCCAAGTTATGTGAAAACCTGTGAGTTTATTACTGATTATATTCATAAACGATACGCCAAACAATTATATTGTTGTTTCTATTGAAATTTATTTTTCAGCGTAATTTTTTATAATAAACAGAGGCTCTATTAGGTCGAATGTAATAAATTCAGGCAACATGTTACTTATCTTCGGTTGCAAGAACCACATAAAAAATCCGGCGTGTAAGATTCAATATAGATAATTAAAAACACAATGTTACTAAGTGCTTATTTTAAAAGTCCTGAGTCACAACAATTGAGGGCTTTATTATTCTTTCCATACAAGGGAAGCGTCACAAATGAAGGTCAAATTAAGTCGATTTCAATGCATCCTTGATGTATATAACACGCTAAGGTTTGCTATACCATTTCTGCCAAATAAGTCGATATAAGCGACCCTTTTTACAACGCTTCCAGAAATACCCAGCCTTGTCGCAGCAGATTAGTGTGTGTGCTTCTGCGAACTGGGTTGTAGGATTTCCTGGCTTTCGAAATAATACATACTGGTGATTGAAGTCGAAGCCAAGTTGGTGGTTAGCATAGCAAAAATAGATATTTATTTATTCGTAATCAATTGCTTATCTTAAATTTCTACTACATTGACCAGTCTTAAAGGTAATGGTATTGAACTGGATAAAGAGCCATTAACTGAGATAACGGTGTTGCTGACAACCATGATGGAATCAGTCGGGAAACTCGGTAACGTTATGAATCAGCATGATTTTTCAACGATTGAAGAACATTTAAAGTTCTGTGCAAAAACTATCCGTCCACTAGTGGATGAGGTTCGTCACTCTGCCGCTGCACTTGAAGGTGTTTGTGCCGATGAGTTGTGGCCTTACCCAACTTATCAATAAATGTTGTTTATAAAATAGTAAGTTTTCAGTCCCACACTTTGAAAAAGAAGATTTATGGGAGCGTTTTTAAACAAATTCCCCTATGCGCTCCATAGCGTTGTTCTCTCCCTTTTTTGATAGGGTAACTGAATGCCTGAAAAAAAATTTTGATATTTAATTGGAAATGAGTTAAAAAACAGCAACCAGTAAAGTATTTGATTTTACGCAGAGGTCTGATATTCCACTTCGATCTCTGTGCTCCTTTAACGAGGGAGCCTATTATAATTGGGCTATCCTCGGCTTCCGATTGTATAAGCAAGTATTGTCTTAGCTGTTGGTAAAACCCCCTCCAGAATTGCTCAGTTAAATCGGTCATATTGATATGAATTATCTTCAGTTTAGTTGTATTGTCCTTTCTGTTTATAAGGGGCGATTTTTGTGAGTAAGCACAGCTTCCCAGTCCGTATTGTCGCACAAGGTAATACCGAGAACGGCACGTGGATCGGTCGCCGTGGCTCGGGCACAATTGTTGGTAGAGGCGTTTACCGTTTTGAAGGAAATAACTCAGCTGGCTCGCAATTTGTTGTTTTTGAAGATTCAGAGAGCCGTTTTTCAATGACTGCCCAACTTAGCGAAAACGCATTACGACAGTTATTTTCACGTCTTAAAGACGATTCTTCATTTCCAGATATTTTAGAACGATTGACCAGCAAAGAACTGTCTATCGTTTATATAGAAGGGCATGAATATTTGCTTGAGATGGATAGCAGTGCTTCGATTCTTACAATTGCTTGTGATTGGCTTAATTCCCTGACTGTACCCGTTGCGGAAGATCGGCAAGGTTTCGAATTTTTGCTGATTTTGGGGCACTGTCATCTTTTATTGTGTTGGCTGGGTTGGACTCAGCGACAGGCTTTCGCCAAAGTTGTTGAACTCTATATGTCGTTTTCAAAAGGCGAACAGGCCTTAATGCATCGTGTCTTGGAAGGAAGTGTTCTGGACAGTGGTAATCTATTTTCCATTTTCCTGAAGCGAAGTACATCTTCCCCATCCCTCGATATTAAGAATTTTAAGCACTTGGAGTGGCTGGATCAGCAAGTCACTTGGCTGCTGGGGCAGGATAGGGCTGATTTACCTTATTCACGTGAAGCTGCTCTGGATATTTTGCAGAGTGAAACCGATATTGACGAACAACGCTCCAGACTTTATCGTCTGCTCCGGGGTTATGACAAATCACTTGAACGCCGCAATATTGAGCGTATTTCCACTGAAGTTCAAGAAGCCAGTCAACAATTGATCTTCGGACGCATGAGCCGTGCCTTTCATAATCAGGCGACTCTTTTTGCCAATGCAGTGCTGCTGCAACCCGGATTGACTTGGCCTCAACTGTCTACTGAGCTATATGCCATCGCGGATGTTAATCCGAGTTTACAACCCAGTGCCGGGACATTAGGACTGTTGCTGAACAGCTCGGCAGAAATACCCATGATTAATTTGGAAGGCGCCTGTGAACGATTCGAGGATGCTGTTCTCGAGGCACAAAAAAAAGCCTTATCGAACGTACTCGTTCTTTCCCGTTTGCGGGTAGAAAATTTTGACGATCCTTTAGCCGAGCAATCAGTATCTGATGTTTCGCGCGAAGCTATTATGGCGTTCGCTGAACAGGGTCTGGGGCTCATTGAACGCATACGTCAGGCATTTCTTGGGGCGACTAAACGACACGCTGCTTATGTGGTGATCAGTCAACGGCCTTCACCGACCGGTTCTCATTTACTGATCAAGATAAATGAATTACAAGATCCTTATTCAGGCAAAGCTGAAAATTTGCGAAAACTGGTTCGGCTTGCAGGAGACCGTATCTATAGTAGTCCCGATTATGGTTGGCTTGAAGTGGCCGACCACTGGATTGAAGCTATTCCTCTTTTTATCAAGGAAGAAGTGCTGGTGCAGGATGGAGAGGAAACTACCCGAACAGTTATAGATATTTCCGGTATGGAAGTATCCTTTCGCGAAGAAATGGCCGACCTTTGGGCGACCAATCTTCGCCAGGT
Source organism: uncultured Methylobacter sp. (assembly GCA_903832775.1). Lineage (GTDB taxonomy): Bacteria > Pseudomonadota > Gammaproteobacteria > Methylococcales > Methylomonadaceae > Methylobacter_A. The sequence continues at coordinate 20,872 of CAILCX010000112.1, forward strand.
TATTCAAAGCGAGCTGCTTTGTCTTGCCCGCGAATATTTGGCGGCCATGAATATTTCTGTTCGCGACGAAGAATCCGCATGCCAGGAATTCGAGCCAGACGAAGTAGCGGCTGTCGGTCTCTTCCTTGGCGAAATTTATCGCCGACAAGTTGTTCAAGTACAAAAACTGATCGAATCTAAAGATCTTGAGCCTTTCGAGGCTCTGCACTTAATCCTGCTGGATAGTGACTTGATGAAGCAACTTGAAGCGCATCATCGAATCACCGGATCATGGACTTTAGCGGTTAAGCAGGTTCTAAAAATCATCGGCTTTAGCAAAAATTTTGACCGGGAATTTTTAAGCTTCAGCGCCAAAGCTTTAAAACGAAGGCGTCAACTTCCAGCATTGCACGTTCTGACGACACAATCCGCCGGCATGACCGAAGGCTATATTCGGACTTGGCTGGAAGAATCCATGGCGCTTTTCAATATAGCTGAAGATTTGGAGTTACATGAGCAAATAGCAGAACGCGAGAAGCTTTTTGCAACTCGCATTGTCAACCTGGGCGAAAAGCTCATCCGTGAATTAGGTATCTGGATAGAGATCGAGGAGTTATGTGCTCAGGAACAGGTTTCGCAGCCGGCTGCTGTTTTGAGACTTATCAATAGAAACCGAATGCTTCAGGAAGAGGTGTCTTGTCTTGGCGCATTACTTGAGTTTGAGGAGCTGAAACAGGGCAGGGAAAAGGCTGAAGAGTGTAGCGATCCTGTAGCGGTAGAAGATTATCTGGGTCAACATTCCGAAGCCTTGCAGGAATCTGCGCTTATTCAAGTAATCGAACGTAATCGCGAGACCTTAATGAGCCAAATGCCCGTAGATCATTCGGATGATTCCTTGCGTAACATCGTATTGGAAGACGAATATTACTGTCAGGACCTCCAGACATACGGCCGCTTTATTGCTCGTCGTCGAGTACTTGAACATTTGAACAGCACCCAGCCGCAATTGCATCTTTTGGAGGCCTGCAAAACTTATCTGCGCCGCTTCCAGCAACTTCAAAAAACTACCGCCCGCAAAGAAATAATTGCTGAGCTAGGATTGAATCACCTAACGTTACATCCACTTTATTATTTCAAGGCCAGCGGCGGGGGTAAACGCTATCATCTGATTTATACACCAAGTCGCGTGGATCTTGGTCATCGCGAGCGGGAGTCGGTGGAAACCTGGTCCCAATGGGTTGGTGGTGCAGACCGCGCGGCAACTCGTGCAGGGCGGCAAATTTATAGCCTGATCAATAAGGATGTTCGTGCATTTGAAAGCCTGATCGAGCCCGAGATATTGAAAACCGGTGAGAATGCTTCAATGGTGTCGCATTTTGGATTTTCCAATGCGCTGAGCATGATGGTTACCGCATCAGCGCACGGCGATTTTGAGGCAATGGCGGATCTTATGAATCGGCGTAGTGATCGTTTGGTTCATCCGGCAGGCGAAGGTTACGGTGGTTATTGCGTGCCCAAGGATGGACTGTTCCTGGAGTTTGTGCTGACCTTGAATCGGGTCGAAAAACTGCGCCAGATTGGTTTGCCAGAAATCCATCATCAAGCAGCAGTCGCTTTGGCTAATCTGCTGCTTGATCGAAAACTGGAATTTTTCAGTCAGTTGGAATGGGAGGAGTGGGCCGGGTGTCAGCTACAAAGTAAGGAATTTTTGAGAGCTTATTTTACTATTAACAGGGGGCTGCCGGTATTCCAGATTACCCGTATTGCGCATGTTCTTGAAAATTTGGGACAACCGGAACTGCGCGATTCCTATCGGGTTGCCTCGAGCATGGCCGCATCCTGGGGTTTGCACAAGCTGGTGACTGGCGGTGAGCAAGTCAACCGTTTCATGCCGTTTTTGAAGGCCTGGCTGATTCGCCAGGCGCTCGAAGAAGCTGCCCGGCGACATCCATCTTTGCAGATTGCGATTGAAAATTCCGTGATAGTTCTGACTGCCGAGTATAAACCCGACACCCAGGATGCCCGTTTTGCTACCGGTCTACGCAAGTTTGAAATTCTCTCAGGCACTGGTGGTCATCTACTTAATGCCCTGGATCTGGATGGCCGGATTGTTGCAGTACTCATGCATGAAGGTTTTGCCGGATTGCAACGGCACGGCTGGATTGGCAGATTCTGGAAAATGATGAATATCAATGCTGATGATAACTTGGCGTTTCAGCAAATGCGTCAACTGTTTCCTGAGCCCAGACCGCCTGCTGAGCTCCGGCTGGTTTCACCGATGGGATTGTCTACCCAGGATCTGCTGAATTACACCAGTGATACCCGGCTTGAAGCTATTGCCAATGAAACCAGAAATGATCTGATCGCTTCCGGTCTGACTGTTAAAGAAATCGAAGCCAACCTCCGCACTTGGGGTACCCGTCTCAATCAGTGGGATCATCGGCTTGTGTTTGATCCTTTGCTTAAAACGCAACTTCAGGAAAGGCTTAGCGGCGGTATTCATGCACTTGCTTTGGCGACCTTGGGTGCCGAACGTCATTACGAGCATGCTGTACAGGGCGCTGATGTTCTCGACACGGGCATTCCCCATAGTAGCCTTCTCGATTTACTGGCAGCCCCTGCCTATCTGTGCAGACTGATGCTGGCGGGTAATCTGAACAGTGCTTTGGTTATTGTCGATGGTGCTGCCGGAGCGCGCCATCGTGCCATGAATCGTGGCGATGTCATGCTGTGGTTTGCAGCGGCAGAACGATTGGGCAGAGAGTCTGTTTACCATAGTGTGGGCATGGGCCGCGAAACCGTTGAAGCCTGGAGGGCAGACATGCGGCGCATGAAGCGAAGAGCTGAACAGCTCTGGCAGGCGATAACCGGGAATGAGCCACAAGCTGTCCGAGAGGTTTATCAACACCTGATTAATGAAATGAATCAAAATCAGGAAATTCAGTCAGCCTTGGCCGAAACCGATAAGCTGACTCGCTTTGGCCGGAGCTGCGAGCGTGATTTATTGCTTTGTAAAGCCCTGAACCGCATCGGCAGTGGAGCCGATTTTGAAAGTTTGAGCTTTGCTGATTTCTTGGCATTGGGCGGACTTTATTTGTTCGTTGGTGCAACTGAGGCAGAGGTGGCTATTGCGAGAGATGCTTTTACCAGTAACAATGTGCTTGCAGGAAATAGCACTGAGCAAGATGAGCGGCTGATTTATCTTTGTCTGGGAATAAACCATAAATCAAAGGTTGCGGAATTTCGTCAGGAAAAAGGTATCGAAAGTTCGAACAAGGCGATGGAGGATAGGCCGACGGTCGCTTTGGCAACCCGGCGTCAGTTGGCGGAACGTATTATTAAAGCCAGTTCGCTTAACTTGAGGCATGCTGGCTTTGCAACTGTAAAGGCTGATAGCGGTGATTTTTTTGAAAATTACAGTAACGCCATGCAAATTCTGGGGCAGGGCGATCATCCAGTAACAGAGGAAGGTTTCGGCACTTTTCTTGGCTTTGCGCAAAATGCACTCATTGCGCTGGCCAGGGAGTTTGGAAACGAAGAACATCCGGAAGAAACCCAAGGTATGATTTCGAGGTTGAAGCAACTTTTCTCTGGTTTGGAATTCGATGAACAGGTCTACCAAAGCATTGCCGGTGGTTATGAGGATATTGGTGATTTTGGGCGTATGGCTCAGGCTATCCGTGAACGTCGACAACAAGGGGAAATCAGTGTCGAAGTAATGGAACATCAATTGGGCTGTGTTGCCCAAGGTGCAGAGCTTTTTGCTATTATCCTGGCTATCGAATCCACAATAACTTTTAGTCATCAGCAACCTTTAGATATCGATGTCATTGTTCTTTGGCGGTCACTATCCGGGTTTTTCGCAAAAACGCTTAACGATCACAGTTATGAATATCGCCCGTGGGCTTATAGCCGAGGCACGGGTTACCTTGATTATCAAGGTGAGTCTTTATACAGACTGGCGGTGGAGCGGCACCAGTGGCTTTATCGTTATCTGCGTTTTGTAATTACTGATTATTCGGATCTCAGGAAGCTGACCGTTCAGGAACAGGATTTACTTTTGGGTAACTATCTTGAAGGTAAGGAAGTCGAAGCCATCGGTGCGGGTGGCGATGGAGAAGCAGAAAAAATATGGCGTTCCTATGGTCAATTGCGGGAATTGGCTTTTATCCGCAATGATGGATTTCCTGTACCCGATGTCTTTGGGGAATTTGATCCGGCTTTTATTAATGACCGCTCAAGAGTCAATCATGTTCTTGCCGTTCCTGTTGGCCGCACCCATTTTTCACGTGTGTTGTCCGAAGGTCCAACTCTGGCCCGACAATTGGCTGAGGAGGGGCGACGGGGAAGCAATCTTATTATTACCCGGAAAATTGATGTCATTGAGGACTCCGAATATGCTCGTCCAGTCGCTCAAATTTCCAGCGGACATTTTTATCTGGACGCGGCAACTTATGAAGATGCCCTAGTTGCACTAAAGGGCTATTCCCGGCAAGAAGCGGCCCAACAATCTTCCCAACGTTTTCATCCTAAAGGCATTCGTGTTGCTGCACGTTTTACCCGTCCGGTTCTTGCCGCATTGATTTATCCTTTTCACGGTGATCCCGTTTATAACTCGGGAAAACTTGAAGTCTGTGGCTTGCCTTATACGGTTCAGTCGCTTTTCCATACCTGGACGACTTATGATAAAGCCATGTACAGGGATATTTATTGCGCGAGCGGTGTGGAAATGCCCGACGAAATTGCCTGGCTGGCCGACTATACAATACGGTCTTCGGATAAAGCCGAGGTTAAAAATTGGCTATTGAATGGGCTGGAAGGAACCGATTACCAAGGCTTGCAGGCTTTTGCCGGCCGCTATCCGTTGGTTATGATCAAGGATGCAGCCGAATCCGGTGGCCGCAACGCTCAGGCTTTTGTGCTGGGCCGCTTAGATGGCAGTTTGGATACTGAGCAAATACAGCTGGCAGTTGAGTTTATCTACCAAATATCTCTCAAGCACAATGTCTGTATTCAGGAGGTTATCCTGAGTTCACCGGAACATTGGGCCACAGAAGCGTTCATGCGCGACTTTGTTCGTCGTCAAATTGTCGAATGGGGTGGTGCTGTGAACCGGCAACGCCAGCCGCACACCACCATTTTTGGCTCACACCGAATTATTTTGTCGACGGACAATACAAGCGAAGTGGATCTCGAAAAGAAATGGCATATTTCCCATTGGATCACGCTTAACAGTAAGCAGTTGATTACCAATGTTGGCAGAGGTGGCACGCTCGAACTGTTACTGCCTGAATACATCCGTCCCGAACACCGGCAGACTATTTTTGTCAAACTGGCCGAGGCGGGTCGCCGTGTCATGGAGGCCATGGCCGCGTATGAAGGACAAGGTTCCGCGACCTATAGCCAAGCAACCGGTCGAGAAGTGGGTATCGATTTGATGGGTGTTTCTTATGGCATGCCCCGCTACCTGATGTTGGATTTTCTGATCGCTCCTTTGTTCGATCAAGCAGGTGTGTTGGTTGAAATTGAACCTATTTTTGATGAAAATCGCTGTCGACTGGGTTCCCGCTTTATCTTGCAAGAGGGTTCTCGCCGGTTTCCTGCAACCATTATCGATTGGCGCGTTGTGCTCATAGAACCCAATATTGGCGTGGGTTTGTGGGATCGCGTGGCTTTGCGCGAGGAACAGCATGAGCTTGAACGATCCTGTCGTTTAGGCATAAGCCCTGATTGGGACCGGGTCGGAGAAAACGCTCGTATTGTGCTGAAGGATTTGAACCGCGCCGGTGAGGATTATCTTGACGAGCTCGCTGCTAAAAATGACTTCCTTCCCTGATTGCAATCAGGTTCGAAGCGCCTTTTGCCGAGCTCGGCAAGCGCTCGGCAAGAGCGCTGATTCACAACCAAGCCCCGACGAAGCCCTCGTTTTCTTGAAATATCTCTTGTTGGAAAGCTTCGAAAGTGCTGAGTTTTCTTATTGGCGAATCAACTGGAAAAAGGATTCCGGTATTTCGCTGCGGGAGCAATTGGAAGAGCGTTTAAGCGCGATTCAGTTTAATGGCTTACTCGAGCTTGAAACAGTTATTGCCTGGAATTATTTTGAGCATTTATTGATTGCTAAATCCCAATGCCATCAGCGACTCATTGATGTAACCATGGAAGCTATATTAAGCGAACCTTTGGCGCCGGAACTCTGTATTAAGCTTTCTGCGACTGCTCAACAGGAGTTGTCAGTAGCACTGCAAGGCACATGGAATCACGGGATAATTTTTGCTTCACCGGTTTTCTTTACCCATGAGTTCTATCCTTTAGCCGTTGATGCCTTTGTGCATGATTTCGAGCGTTTTGGAAGACTGAAAACCAATGTGATGGCGGCACATATGGACTGGCTTACTGAACATGGGGCGCTTACGCGTATTATCTATCTGGATGTTGTTTCGGGACGGCTAATTGAAACAGACCTGTCTATTCCCTTGTTACCTGATAGCGTTCAATTTCTTTGCCTAGGCAGGCAGGAGCAAGAAATACATACGGCCATTTCAAAGCGTATCAACAGTGTCCAGGTAAATCCCGCGTCAATTTCCAGGTTGGCTGACAATAAGACGGCGACCTTGTCTGGTTGGACTGTCATGGGTTTGGAAATACCCATTTATCAAGAAATTGCTATCGGGGATTTGGAGGCGGCGTTTTGCCTTATGGATAGATTTGCCGAGATTGTGGTTAAGCCCAATCAGGGGACTGAAGGTGAGCATGTTGCATTCTTTCGGCGTGACCAAGCTCAGTCAAGGACGGAGCTGGAAAGTCATCTGAACTGCTGTTGGGAGCAGGGAACTGCCCTAATCCAGCAACGCCGGGATGGCGTCATGTTTTGGAACACTGTTTCAGAGGCAACTCAGACCCTGGCGTTGCGCCTAAATGTCGCTTTCGATGGTGAGCGCTATGGTCTGGAATCAGGCTATGCCCAATTGGGTGCAGATGAACAACATCCAGCGGCTTGCGGTAGAGGTGGAAATATTGTTGCTGTTGATGAAGTTCTTTCCTCTTTGACCTCCAGATTGGGAAAGCCTGTTCGGCTGCTTGCCAGTGATTGGCGCAGAATTCGTGACCAAGCAGAGCAGGCGGCCGGGCTTTTTAAAGGTTTATTGTTGGTAGGTCTGGATGTACTTCTGGATTATGACGAACACGGAAGCATCATTCCCGTATTTTTAGAAGCTAATCCTAGGCCAGCGGGCTTAAGTCATTCCAGGCTATTGACCGACGATCCTTTCAAACCGTCCCAGATTGGCGTAAGTCTAAAACTGTGGGATTGTTTGGGGTCATCTTGAAAACTTTGGAATCTATACAACCTTTCACAAAGGATTTATAAGTGTTTATTGTAACTCGTTCATATCCACGCGCAGCTCTGGTTGGTAATCCTTCAGACGGCTACTTCGGAAAGACAATTGCTTTTGTGTTCAGAAACTTTCGAGCTGAGGTTGCTTTATGGGAGTCTGATGAACTGGAAATTTTGCCTGACAGCCGGGACATGTTGGTCTATGCATCGATTGATAAGATGGCTGAAGATATTCAGGTTCATGGCTATTATGGGGGGGTCCGCCTTATCAAGGCAGCTATCAAGTGTTTTTTTGATTACTGTAAAGTTGAATCGATAGCAATTGATAAGAAAAATTTTACCCTGCGTTATGACACGACCATTCCGCAGCGATTAGGGTTGGCCGGTTCAAGTGCGATTATCACTGCTTGTATGCGGGCGCTTATGTTATTTTATGAGGTGACGATTCCGAAACCGCAGTTGGCAAATCTCATTTTGTCTGCTGAATTGAAGGAACTGAAGATTGGGGCAGGGCTTCAGGACCGAGTTGCTCAAGTCTATCAAGGACTGGTTTATATGGATTTTGATGCGGCAATGATGGAACATCAAGGGTCCGGGAGTTATGAGTCGCTTGAAATAGGGCTCTTGCCAAATCTGTATATTGCCTATCGGACCGACTTGGCTGAGGGTTCTGAAGACACGCACAATGATCTTCGGGAACGTTACAATCGCGGAGATAAAGAGGTACTTAAGGTGATGGAGGGCTTGGCTGAATTGGCTAAGCAGGTAAAAACATTGCTCGAAGCAGGTCGAGGGTCTGAGATTTGCAGGTTACTTGATCGCAATTTTGACTTGAGAAGAAGTATTTTGAATATCAGTGACGGAAATTTGCAAATGGTCGAAGTTGCAAGAAGTGCAGGAGCAAGTGCGAACTTTACCGGTTCCGGTGGCGCTATTATTGGAACTTATACCGATGACGAGATGTATGCATGCTTAAAAACAGCTTTATCGGCCATCGGGGTCAAGGTGATCAAACCAGAAATAACACCATCTGTAGACTAAGAATAAAATCAGTCTTCAGGTAGTTAGTCTGATGATGCGGTTGACTCTGTTTCTTTGGCTTCCTCAACGGTCCATAGTTTTTCAAGCTGATAAAAGCCGCGTGCCTGGGCATTCATCGCATGAACAATCACATCACCTAAATCCAGTAACACCCAGTCAGAGCCAAGATCGCCTTCGATACCTAAAGGTCTGATGCCGCTTTCTTTCAGTTTTTCTGCAACATAATCACATAAAGAGCGCAGGTGACGGTCTGAAGTACCTGTCACTACGACCATATAATCGGTAAAGCTGGTTTTGCCACGAACATCAAGTGTGGTGATGTTTTGTCCTTTGCGTTCATCCAAAACATCCTGGACGGTTTTTAAAATTTCTTCTACTTGCATTCAAATTCCTAGGGTAAATAATGAGATCAATTCGTCTCGTAAAGCTTGTTTTTTTTAATATATTCTATGACAGCATCGGGCAATAAATAAGCCGGATTTTGTTTGTTCGCAATCATGTTTCTGATTGCTGTTGCGGAAATATCCAGTTGAGTGATTTGCTCCATGAATAATTTTCCTGCAGTGGTTTGCGCCAACTCACCCTTTTCTTTAGTCAATCGGTCTTTAAAAAAATCATCCATTTGCTGTGTTACAAAACCAGGTCGGGTCAGTACCACAATATGTGCATAGTCAAATAACTGCGGCCACTGATGCCAGTTTGTTAACTGTTTGAAAGCGTCACTGCCAATAATTAACAGTAAGGGCTCATCTTTTAAATCCTGCCGCAAAGACTTTAAGGTATCCACCATATACGACGGAACTTCCCTGGATAAGCTGTGTCTGTCCAGTTCCCGTGTATCAATGGTTAGCTCCGTTTGATTCTTGATGGCTAACTGAAGCATTTGCAAACGGTTGTCAGTCCTTACGGACGGTTGTTCGCGATGAGCTGGTTTAGCACAGGGAATCAAGCGGACTTCAGTTAACTTGAAGCTATCTTTTACCTCAAGAGCTGAACGTAAATGACCGTAATGTATCGGATCAAAGGTGCCGCCAAAGATTCCAATCATTTACAGCCTGATATGACCGTCACCCAGAACGATATATTTTAATGAGGTCAATCCTTTCAAACCCACCGGGCCTCGGGCATGCAATTTGTCGGTGCTGATACCGATCTCGGCTCCCAAGCCATATTCAAAACCGTCAGCGAAACGGGTAGACGCATTGACCATTACCGAGCTGGAATCAACTTCCCGTAAAAAACGACGAGCCAAGGTAAAGTCTTCCGTCACAATCGCCTCTGTATGGCCGGAACTGTGTTGGTCAATGTGCGCAATCGCTTCCTCAATGCCATCTAAAATTTTAATCGATAAGATTGGTGCCAGATATTCAGTATTCCAGTCTTCCTCAGTGGCTCTGAGGCAACCAGGAAGCAGAGAGCAAGTTTTCAGGCAGCCGCGTAACTCAACACCTTTTTGGCTATATTTTTCAGCTAACAAGGGCAGAACTAAGGGTGCAATGCTTTCCGCTATCAGCAAAGTCTCCATGGCATTACAAACACCATAACGATGCGTTTTGGCATTGACGGCAATATTGACGGCTTTGTTTATATCGGCTTTATCATCGATATAGACATGACAAATACCATCCAGATGTTTAATTACAGGAATGGTTGCATCTTTTGAAATACGCTCGATCAAGCTTTTGCCGCCGCGTGGTACGATCACGTCGACGTACTGATTCATGGTAATTAATTCGCCGACCGCAGCGCGATCTGCTGTTGCTACAATTTGCACTGCGTCCACCGGCAAACCAGCGGCTTCAAGTCCTTGGGCAATACACGCGGCAATGGCCTGATTGGAATGTATGGCTTCCGAGCCACCTCTTAAAATACAGGCATTTCCGGATTTCAGGCATAACGCTGCAGCATCGACTGTGACATTGGGTCTGGATTCATAGATAATGCCAATCACGCCTAAGGGTACGCGCATCTGACCGACCTGAATGCCGCTGGGTCGATAGCTTAAATCAGTGATTTCACCGACTGGATCTGCTAATGCTGCAACCTGTTTCAACCCTTCAACCATAGCCAGAATTCCAGCCGGGGTGAGTTTTAATCTGTCCAGTAATGCGGCATCCAGGCCGTTTTTTTTACCGGCCTCTAAATCTTTACTGTTTTCTGCAATTAGCAACGCCTGGCTATTCCCAATTACTTCGGCAATTTTCAGCAAAGCCAGGTTTTTTTTGCCAGACTCGGTGCGGCTTATTTCACGCCCTGCTTTTCTGGCTTTCTGACCAAGGGTGGTCATGTATACTTTAATATCCAAGGCTCTCTCTTTAACTCTATGAATGTTTTGGCTAATTATATCGCCTAATCAGATTTTTTGACAGACTTTAAACATAACAACTATCGGATATTAAAGAGTTTTAGCGGGCAGGTTGGATTCTGTATGTCTCTTAATCATGATCTTCGGAATTCATAACGGCTTTCCAGTGTTGACGTTGAAGTGCTCGCCGGCGTTGCCGCCAATCCACGAAATAATAAACCAGGAGATATCCGGGAATCGCCATTGTTATTCCTAACAGTGACGTACCCAGCCATAACGGTTGCATGGCATCCCATACGGTAGTCGACATCAACAAAAGTCCTTCTGACCAAGTCAGTCTGTCGAAATTCTGCAATATAGCGGCAATCTCGGCGTAACTTAAAGCCTTGCCTTGGTCTGGTAATAAGTAAAGTCCGAGCTTATAACCGCCATACCATATGGGTAAGGTTGTCAGTGGATTTGAAATCCACGACCAAGGTATACTGGCTATAACACTAACACTGAAAAGTCTGGCCAAAACAATGCTGATAAACGTTTGCCCAAAAACCGGTAACGCAGAACTGAAAATGCCACAGGCACTGCCCATAGCGATTCTATATGGCGTGTCATCAAGACTGATGATGCGACGCAGCAATTTCATAATGACGTGTTGCAAGCGTCGCCCCCACCATTTATTCGTTTTCGGAGGGTTGCCCAAAATTTGTGGTTGCATTGGTTTGGCTCCTCGAAAAAAACAAAGAACGTTATTACGGAGGACAAATACTAACGCTTATAAGTTGGATGTAAAGCTTAGATGGACGATGGAACTCGGCAACCTTTGAGCGCTTAAACTACTCAACCAGACCTTGCCAAGGCGTATATAAACCTTCTACATTAACCCCGAACATATCCAAAACCCGACCAACGGTTTCGTCAACCATTGCTGCTAACGAATCAGATTTGCTGTAAAAAGCAGGCATAGGCGGAAACATAATGCCACCCATTTCAGTTACGCTTGCCATATTCCTGATATGCACCAGATTTAACGGGGTTTCCCGGGGCATCACCACTAATCGCCGGCGCTCTTTTAAAACGACATCCGCAGACCTTGAAATCAGATTATCGCCAAAACCATGCGCAACCGCCGCCAGGGTTTTCATAGAACAGGGCGCAATAATCATTCCTTCGGTTTTAAAGCCGCCGCTGGAAATACTTGCAGCAATATCATTAATGCCGTGCGTCACATCAGCCAGCTTGACCAGTTCCGCCCGTTTCATACCCATCTCATAAGTAAGATTGACCACGCCGGCTGAAGAAATAACCAAATGCGTTTCCCATTGTTCCTGCGCTTGCAGGATTTGTAGCATCCTTACACCATAAACTGCACCGGTTGCACCGGTCATGCCGATGATTAAACGTTTTTTTTGTGTCATTTTTCCGGTAAATAATTAGGTTGAATTTCGTATGAGACTGGCTTTAAAACACGAAAGGCTAGAAATTCTTTTACATTCGTTCTTTGCGTGTTTATTCGTATTTCTATTTTTCTAAATGCGACAGTCTACTCTCTTTCCCTGACATCAAATTCAATTTTCCAGGAATTACCATCTTTTTGCGAAATGGCTTGTAACTCCAGCGTACCCACTTCAGTGACTGCCGCGCAAAGACGTACCGGTACGATTTCACCGGGTTTGCGGGACTCTGCAGGCAAGGTGATCTCAATTTCATCCAGTTCAGATAACTCATCGTTATTCCAGTAAGTCAGCCGGGTTCCGACATTATCCTCACGGCGGGTATTAGAAGCAAAGAAACGAAATCTTACCGGTTCCCCAATGACCAAACCGAATTCGTCGTCCTGCAATTCCTGCTGTGTTCCTTCTTCCATACCAAATGGGGCAATGCACAGCGCATGAATTTCTGGCGCCATACCAGGCACGGCGAGCATGGCACTTTCAACGCCAACATAATAGGAAGCTGCCGTGCCACCTTTTATACGTACGCCTTTGCCTTTGCGAACATAGCCGTAATAAGCTGCGCCACGAGCAACCGCAAGATCGAGGTCGGCTCCCATCAACAGTCTGACTTCGGGTGCTTGTTCTGCTGCTAACCAGGAATTTAAAACTTCCAGTAAACGCACGCCAAGAGCATCGGCTTTTAAAACACCGCCATTAAACAAGACGGCTGTAGGATGAAGGAAAGTTGCGTGTTCAGGCAAATTAATGTCGTCAAGCTCTGCTGTCGCCCCCTGTTGTTTAGTTAGAAATGCAGCAAGATGACGCGTAATGCCGGCATCCTGAGCATAAGGTAAGCCAGTGGTTCTTAAACCGGTTCGTGCCCGACTAAGCGGTTTGTCACTCACGGCAACTCTGGGCAGAAATCCTTCAACCAAAACTCGGTTAACTTCTTCACGGGTTAATTCGGTGCGCAATGTTCCTCCAATTAAGGAAGAGCCACGGCTCGCAACGACCAGCGGAATATTGTCAGCGTCGGAATGATTGAAGATTTTTTCTTTGGCATCACGGCAACTGTGGGTCAAAGCCTGAACCTGCCAGGCCTCCAAACGTTTACCGTCCTGTTCCAATTTGGCTTTAATCGTATAAGCCAAAGCCAAATCCATATTGTCGCCACCCAACAGAATATGATCGCCAACCGCGACGCGAGTCAATTCAAGGGTTCCGTCTTGTTGAGTAACCGCTATTAATGACAAATCGGTCGTTCCACCACCGACATCGATCACTAAAATAATATCACCTACCTCAGCGTGATTTCGCCAGTCGCCATGACTTTTCTCGATCCAGCTGTATAACGCCGCCTGTGGTTCTTCCAGAAGAATGGCCTGTCCAAGTCCCACAGCACGCGCCGCATCGACTGTCAATTCACGGGCTGCAGGATCAAAAGAGGCCGGAACGGTAATGACGACATCTTGTTGTTCCAGAGGCGCTTCAGGATGCTGGTTTTGCCAGGCATCACGTAAATGTTGCAGATAAGCGGTAGTCGCCTGAAACGGAGAAACACGTTCGACTTCTTCGGGGGCTTCAGCGGGCAAAATGGGTTCTTTGCAATCGACTCCTGCATGGCATAACCAACTTTTGGCGCTGGAGACCAGGCGAATAGGGGTTTTACTACCCAGATTACGGGCGATTTCACCGACCAGTTGGTCAGGTTTCGCCGTCCAGGGTAAGGAAGTTGAACCTTCGGCAAGTTCAGCCTCATGAGCCTGATATAAAAACGAAGGCAACTGCTGTTTTTCTTCAACCGAGCCGGGAGACGTCAGTTGCGGAATCGCCATTACTTGTGGCGAAAATTGCTCGTCATCAATATCACTGACTTCAGCATAGGACAATACGCAATGTGTAGTGCCTAAATCGATACCAACAGAATAGCGTGCGCCCTGTTTTGTTTTTGCCGGCTTATTGTCTGCCAGGTCTTGCTGATTTGTTCCCGGCTGCATCAGATCAGACCAGTTACTCATAGTTCAACCTCGGCGGGAGCAACAATTGTAGCATTATGTCCGTGGGTAAGCTTAGGTAGCCTGATGTCGGTGACTTGCCATCCTTTATGGATTAATGTTCCGGTAAACGGCGCTTTGCCAATAATATTGCCGGTCAAGCGCACCGCAGAGGCATCAAATCCATCTTGCAAGGTGATTTTATTGCCTTCCTGCTCATTACGTACTGGTGCCAAAGTAAAGTGCTCATTAATGGCTTTATTGCATCCTTCATGAACGACACGTGCGGCAATACCAATATCGGCATCATTAAAAGCTGTAATATCTTCTTTGATGAAATCAATAAAACGCGCTTCATTTTGCAATAAACTGAGTAGTTGCAGGGCTGCATCCGGGGTTGATTCTTTCAATACCAAGGGTTCAGGCGCAGGGGCTTGAACAATTTTTTCAACTTCGATGATTTTCTCAATAATTTTGACTACCGGCTCAGCCATGGGGACCGCAACTTGCTGAGTAGGTCTCTTTTTACAACGGCTCATGCTGATGATCATAACTAGCAATAACGCTATTAAAACCATTGCCAGGACGGCAACAGTTCCTGCGAGGCAAATATGCCATAAATCGAAAGTGGTGGGTTTTAAGGATAAATCGATTAAGTAAGAATTCATTACAGGAGACTCTTTAAGTGGTTATTATTGAACGGGTTTCCGGGCTGCTTCGCCAAACATCATGCCTTGCAGAACATTGCGGGTGGTTTGCATGCGCATCTGTTTTAAATGACGGTCAGCAATCGTACCGGGCACTTTTTCAGCCAGATAAATTTCACGCATTTGTCCCAGTACCGACTCACATTGTTTCATAATGCTCTCGGTAGCCTTACGGCTTTCCAGGTTCTGATAAGTGGTTTTTTGCATTTCAGTCCCAACACACTTTTTATATAGATATTGGTTTTCCTGAATTTTCTTTATGGTGCCGTCTGAAATCGTCGTGTTAGTCCATTCGTTTTTGGCATCGGCGGCAAAAGCAGTTACCGAAGACAATAGTAGAGTTAAGAAAAGAATCTTTTTCATGGTATATCCCGTTATTATTAATAAAATCCTGAGCGTTTGATTTTACGCGAACTGGTCGAAAATAAATAACATTTGTCATAGGGCATAACACTTAACAAATATTTGCCGACAAAATTACGGCTCTGCGCGTATATTGAGTAACCTGTTTGCAGTCTATTTTCAGCTCCAGTTATTGTCAACAATATTGAAACAATCTATTGTTTTCAAGCTATATTGTAAGCTTATAACTACATGCGTATAATTTAAACCGTGGGAGAGAAGTTAACTTTTAAAAGCCTGGCTTTTATAACTCTTCACCAGTTTTTTGCAATGTTGTCTATTTGTCAGCCTTGCCTTGAGATCAGCGTCTAAGCCTGTCTCCACCAGTTTCATGTACCTCCTCGTAGTGTGAAAGTTCAGAGCTTATCCAGTGTCTGTACACCTTTACCTCCCTTTGCCTTTGGCACTGGGAGGTTTTTTTTGCCTTAAAACTCAGCTTTCTTGGTGATGTGTTTTCGCCACTGCTTCGGCAAGTACCTTAATGTCTGCTCCAGGTTTACAGACATTCTCACTGAGATGCCTGCGCCAACCGCGGGCTCCGGGTTCGCCATGAAAAAGACCTAATATATGCCGTGAGATGCTATTTAATCGAACACCTTCTGCCAGTTGTTGTTCAATATAAGGGATTAACAATTGAAGAATCTGGTTGCGAACTCGGGGTTCTTTAACATCATTATAAAACCGCCTGTCCACTTCGGCCAAGACATAAGGATTATGATAAGCCTCTCTGCCTACCATGACTCCATCAACATGATTCAAAACCTCTTCTGCCTGCTCCAAAGTAGTGATACCGCCATTCAGAATGATTTCCAACTGTGGAAAATCCTGTTTTAGTTGATAAACGACCTCGTAACGCAAGGGCGGAACATCTCGATTTTGCTTGGGCGACAAACCACTTAGCCAAGCTTTTCGGGCGTGAACAATAAACGTTTCGCAACCGGCATCGGCAACCGTCTTTACAAAGTTTACTAATTCTTCATAGGAATCAAGGTTATCGATACCGATTCTTGATTTGACAGTAACCGGAATTGAAACTGACTGTTTCATGGCTGCAACGCATTCAGCCACCAGCAAGGGTTCCGCCATCAGGCAGGCACCAAAACGACCATTTTGAACCCGGTCACTGGGACAACCAACATTCAGGTTCACTTCATCATAGCCATAATCTTCGACTAACTTTGCGCAGTAGGCCAACTCCAGAGGATTGCTGCCCCCTAATTGGAAGGCAACCGGATTTTCAGCGGCATTAAATCGTAAGAATCGGTGATGGTCTGCATGTATCAAGGCGCCTGTGGTTACCATTTCGGTATATAGATAAGCCTGATCAGAAATTAATCGATGAAAATAACGGCAATGTCGATCAGTCCAGTCCAGCATGGGAGCTACGCAGAAAGTACGCAAGGGTTTATGGGGTTGCTTTATTGTCATGGTGTTTATTAGAGTGCGTTTTAGCTATTTTACTTTATTTTTTAAGCTCTATTTGCACAATGACATATATCGTGAGTTTTTGTGGGCAAAACAAAGATAATTCATTGAAAATACAGCATACCTATTAAGCGGTATTGCAACACCATCTCTATTGTCGCAACGAATATCGAAGCATTTACAGGCTAGCTGTGGATCGATTTGCACATAGTTCCCTATAAAAACTGCATTAATTTCAGGGAGATTAATTTGCGGCTGAGTAAATATGTAGCTTCCGAAGCACTTGGAGATTATGATGCAAAGTTGGATATAACAGCAGTCTAATAATAATTAATTCGAGGTAACTCAAAATGAAAATGACGACTAATATAAAACGACGCAAACTTTTAAAATATACCGCAATCGGAATCGCTGGTGCAGTCACCTATCCTTGCTGGGCAAAGACAGAAGGTTTTGTCAGCGTCAACAGACCTTCTGCCGGTTTTTCTCCAGACGTTGAAATTGAACTGACCATGAACACGGCTGACGTAGCCATTCTGAGTGGCGAAAAAACTCACGTTTGGAAAGTCACCGGTAAAGTCCTTACCGGCCCGGCAACTGCGCTGGATAATAATGAAGGCACTTATCTTGCGCCTACTTTACGTTTCAAAAAAGGCCAGAAAATCCGGCTGATTCTTAATAATAATTTACCTGCGCAATCGATTTTGCATTGGCATGGACTACATGTCCCGTCCAATATGGATGGTAATCCCATGTATGCAATTAATCATGGTGAAACATATATTTATGAATTTGAGATACTCAACCGTGCTGGCACCTATTGGTTTCATGCCCATACCCATGGTGCAACGGCTAGGCAGGTTTATTCGGGTCTTGCCGGTTTGTTTATCGTCAGTGATGAGCAGGAGCAGGCATTAAACTTGCCCGATGACTCTTGCGATGTGCCCCTGGTGATTCAGGATCGTAGTTTCGATGGTCAAAACCAGTTAGCTTATTCTGGTCACATGATGCAGCGTATGCAGGGTTTTCTCGGCGATCAGATTTTAGTTAATGGCCGACCTGATTTTGTCTTGCCGGTGGCGACTCGCGCTTATCGGCTCCGGTTTTTAAATGGCTCTAATTCAAGGATTTATAAACTAGCCTGGGATGACGGCACGCCGATTACTGTGCTGGGTGTTGATGGTGGCTTACTTGAAAGTCCCGAACAACACGCTTATGTCATGCTGGCTCCCGGTCAGAGATTGGAAGTATGGATGGACTTTAGCGAACGGGCGCTAGGTACCGAACTGACCTTGCGCAGTCTTCCGTTTACTTCGGCTAGTCACGGCGGCATGGGGATGGGTATGATGGGTGGTCGCGGAATGCGCGGAGGCATGATGGGCGGTATGATGTCAGTCAGCACCTTGCCTTCAGGATCAGATTATCCGCTCATGAAAATTCGCGTCGCCAAAAAAGAACAAGGTCATAACACACTGCCTAAAACCTTGACGCCCATTACCGAACTGCAACTCAAAAATGCAGCCAATCCGACCAAGCCCAAAACAATTGCCATGTCCATGAAACACATGTCAGCTCAGCTAAATGGTCGTTCTTACGCCATGGACGATATTCAGCCAGATGAAATTATTCCGGTCAACAGTCTGCAACTAATCGAATTTGACAATGGTTTTGATGGCGGCATGCATGGCATGATGATGGCTATGCCACATCCGATGCATTTACACGGCGAACAGTTTCAGATTGTCAAACGGGAAGTCAATGCGGGATCAAGTGACAATTACGCCAGTGTTTCCGGAGGCTTTATTAATAAAGGCTGGCAAGATACCGTTCTGGTAATGCCGGGCGAGAAAGTCACCATCTTGAAACCGTTTAATGATTTTAAAGGCTTGTTCATGTACCACTGCCACAATCTGGAACATGAAGACATGGGTATGATGCGGGATTTTCTGATTAAATAATTGATTAGTGTCGTAGTGTCGGGTTTCACGACAGGAAACCGCGATTGGGGGGGATAGCCGTTTGCCTGGCGGCGAATCCGTCCAGCTGTATTATTAATGTTCGATAGTTTTCATCGTTGCCACTTTCCGGCTTAGCAATGCGGCTACAGATCCGTAAGCGTCGATTTGATGAGAGACAAAAACCGATAACACTGCATTTATGGCGGCGGTTGTTCAGAATTGCAATTTCTTTTGTTACCGAACGGGACGCTGGAACGTCCTTGCGGCATTCCCACGCCGGAGCGTGGGAATGCTGGAAAACCCTTATTTTACTGAAAACGAACTCGTTACCTGAACTGCCGGTGCAAAAGTCGTATTACCGGCTTGATTGGCCGCTACAGTACACGTACCAGCAGAACGACCTGTCACTTGGGTTCCGGAGACTCTACAGACATTTGACGTTGAAGAAGTGAAAGTGACCGACAGCCCTGAACTGGCAGTGGCTGCAAGCGTGTTTTTTCCATTAATGGCCAGCGATGTCGGCGCAGTAAAACTAATGATTTGAGCTTTCTTAGGAGCAATAACAACGAGTGCAGCAGTGACGCTGATAGCCTTGGTCACTGGGGGCGCAGGGGCAAAGCTGGCATTACCCGCTTGATTGGCAATCACATTACAGGTGCCAGCAGTTGGACCTGC
>CAILCX010000113.1 GCA_903832775.1 uncultured Methylobacter sp.
AACCCTGATTCAGAAGGGATTAAGACTTTGACACCTAAGTGTCTGAAGACCTTCTTCCATAAGCTTGAAAGTAACCCTGATTCAGAAGGGATTAAGACGGTAAAGGCGATAATGGCACAAACGTCTCAATCAGCTTGAAAGTAACCATGATTCAGAAGGGATTAAGACAAGCGATGCGATGAAAGTATGCGTATGCATTTGGGCTTGAAAGTAACCCTGATTCAGAAGGGATTAAGACAAAGCAAAGATTTAACAATTAATACGGATTGTTATTATTTGATGTTACCTCTTTCGTTTAAATTGAGGTGTTTAATCAAAAAAAACAATTCAACAAATTTGTCGGCTCTGGCTGTTTTTAAAAAATTTGGTTTAATACTCTAAATTACAAAATTAATCTGATTGATGAGGAAAGATGTTTAACTGGCTATTTAAAAAAATACAAGACACCAGGATTGACTTTTCGTATCCAGCTTATGAGGCAACTGAAAAATCAAAGCATGTCGCATTGGCAAACACTCGGTTTTGTGTAAAAAAATTACAAACCGAGATCAATGCTTTGATGAGTATTCCGCATCAGGAAGCATTTGTGCTTTATCAGGGGCCGATTACAAAACTATCCCAAAGTATTTCAAAACTATCTACAGAGTTGTCAGAGCAGCGTGTCAACCGGGCAATCTTTAGTCGCTCGTATAAGACTGAATTGGATCCTTTGTATGAACTGAGCCATGAGCTTAAAGCAAAGCTTGATGAGCTTCATTCTGATAAGGATGATGCTTATGATGATCTTAACTCGGCCAAACAAGATATTGATCATTGGTATTCAAAATCAAAACGGACAGTTTTTTTTGGTAACGGCGGTAAAGAATTGCCCAAGCATTCCTTGTTTGGGCAGAGTCATGGTGATCTTGATGCTTACAAATATGATCGTGATAAGGCCAGTGAAGAGATCCAAAGTTGTAATCAGGAGATAGGTCGAATTAAAGCAAAAAAAACGATTTTGTACGCCAAAATTAATACTATCAAAGCCGACCGTCAACGCATGCAGGATTTGCGAAAAAAAGGGCTAAATATCGAAAAGATTAAAAATATTTTGATTAACACGGAAAAGCAATTAAGCCACTTACAAGCTGAGCTTAAGCAATTAGAGGCTCAACGTGTTATGTTTTTTGAGTCAGCTCGACAAAGAAATGGCGTGGGAATACTGGAAGCTGAAATAGTAAGTATAGAATCTGAAAAGAAGGCGTTTCTGTGTTCTTTTGATCAGATACGGGCAAAGTCAGGTCGCAAACTGGCTCATCGTAAAGAATGGTTTAACACCCATTGAACATTAGTTTGAAACGGTAATTTTAAGAAGAGACACGGTGCAAATGAAAATATCAAAAAATCTGAGTCATTTTATTTGCAAGCCCGCAGTGTTCATTGTTGTATTCGGCATTGTATTTAAAGCTGTAATTTTTTGCGGTGTATTTGTTGCTTTAGCTATAACCGTAAAAATCTTATCCTGAAGCAGAATGAATCTGTTGTCTTAAATTTCAGTCAATTAACAGCTGTAAACGCAAGTTTATTTAACAACAAATTTGTCAGATCTGACCCACATTTTAAAACCTGCTGTAATGACCGTCAGGTTAATAAGGGTGGAGACGAAAATGAAAACCTTGTTTGTTGAAAAACAGTCCATGGAGTTACGCTACGAGCGTGCCTGTTTGCTGCTGTATCATGAAGGCAAGCGCGTCAGTAGCGTACCTTTGGCACAATTGGAGCGAATTGTGGTGGCACCCCATGTGGCTTTGTCTGCAGGGGTATTGGGTCTGGTAGCAGAAAAGGAAGTCGCTTTACTGGTGCTGAATAGTCGTTATCCGGAACGAATAGCGGTGCTATCGGGCTCAATAAAAGGCGATGTGCACCGCCGTATGTGCCAATATCAATTACATCAAGATGATGCCTTCAGACTACATTGGTCGATGCAATTGGTACGACTGAAAACCCTGCGTCAGTATCGTCTGCTGATAACACTTAAAAAAAATCGGCCCGATCTACGTTATGCATTGACCCAAGCGACCAGCGCTCTAAAAGGCATGCTTGCCGATCTTGATACCGAGGCAGTCTCTCTGGCAAGTCTGCGCGGCAAGGAGGGTGCGGCCGCTGCAGTTTACTTTAAGGCTTATACGCAAGTGTTTGCCGGAGCTTTAAACTTTACCGACCGTAATCGCAGACCCCCGAAAGATCCGGTCAATGTCTGCTTGTCGCTGGCCTATACCCTATTTTATCAGGAAGCGGTTAATGCGCTGAAAGCTTCCGGACTGGACCCTGCCTTAGGTTGTTTTCATGAGCTGTACTACAGCCGGGATTCTCTGGCCTGTGATCTTTTGGAACCGGTGCGTCCTTTAATCGACGCCTGGGTATACGGTTTATTTCAGCATCATACCTTGCGTCTTGAAGACTTTAATCTGGATGAGTTGTGTTTATTACAGGTTGCCGGCAAGCAGCGATTCTATGAGGCATTTCGGCAAACTGTTCCCGCTTTCAGACGTTTGTTACGGCGTTATGCCCGTTTTGCTGCTAACATCGTTTGTCAGCATGAGTTCGCACTGTGTTAAATATCTGCTTTGTTACGACATTGCCGACCCACGGCGCTTGCGGCGTGTCCACCGACTTGTGCGTGATTGGGGCGTTCCCATTCAGTTTTCTGTATTTGAAATAGAGTTAAAAACCCTGCAATTAGAGAAATTGCTGGCCGAGCTGGGCAAGCTTATCGATACGGCTGAAGACAAAGTGACTCTGTATCGGCTCACGCCCAATCAAGAGCGTATTTGCTTGGGACAGCCGGATCAAACGGATGATTTGTTATTTATTTAGTTGTTAAAGCATGACCTCTAAAGATAAATAAATTTATCGATATAAAAATTATTACCTTTAGTATTGATATGACCTGTCTTTGCATATACCCTTGATCAATAATCACAACGACCTTGGGAACCATGGGCAAAAAAATATTAATTTCCTGGCTGGGTATTACTGACCTCAAAGCTGCTGGGCAAATCCCATCAAGACCTGATGAAACCATTGGTGATGGTCCAATTCTGGGTGCCTTAAAAACCCTTATCTTCGATGAGCTGCATTTAATACACGAGCAGGAACAGTCCATAGCCAATGCTTATATCGATTGGCTTGCTGAGTCAGTCCCTGTAAAAGCGGTTTCCATTAAATGCTCGCTACGCTCCCCGATTGATTTTGGCGATATACACCGTGTTATGGATGGTTATCTTGAAAAACTGAGCATTAAGCAAACAGGCTTGGATATCAGTATTCATCTGTCACCCGGTACTCCGTCAATGATGGCTGTATCGATGCTACTGGGCAAAACTAAATATCACACCCGATTTGTGCAATCCACTAGAGAAAAAGGTGGCGAGTTTGTCGACATACCTTTTGATATTTCCGCCGAATATATTCCGCAGCTAGTTAAAAATGCAGACAAAAAATTAACCGAACTGTCTTACTCGGAAGCGCCGTTATACGCTGCCTTTTCTGACATCATCACTCAGAACCCTGAAATAAAAAGAATCATACAAAAAGCCGAAAAAATTGCAGTACGCGATGTGCCGGCGTTAATCATGGGAGAGTCTGGAACCGGCAAAGAGCTTTTTGCCAAGGCGATACATAACTCCAGTCTGCGTAAGGGCAAACCCTTTATCACGGTTAATTGCGGCGCAATCCCCAAGGATTTGATTGATTCAGAACTGTTCGGTCATATGAAGGGTGCATTTACCGGCGCAAACAATAACAAAATCGGTTATTTTGAAGCGGCTGATAGTGGTACTCTGTTTCTTGATGAATTTGGTGAACTACCAGAAGACGCTCAGGTTCGCTTGCTTCGCGTATTGCAATCGGGAGAGATGAGTCGGGTGGGCGACAGTGGCACAATAAAAGTGGATGTTCGGGTTATAGCAGCGACCAATCGCAATCTTTCAACTGAAATTGCTTTGGGCCGTTTTCGTGAAGACCTTTTTTATCGGGTCGCGGTGGGAATTATTACTTTGCCGCCTTTGCGAGAAAGAACCGGCGATGTTGCCATGTTGGCTGATTATCTGATGACTAAAATCAATCAGGAGGCAGCCAGTCAACCAGGTTACATTAATAAAATAATTTCTATAAAAGCAAAAAATATTATATTGAGCCACGCTTGGCCTGGTAATATCAGAGAGCTGCACGGCACCCTACTAAGGGCATCGATATGGGCAGACACGAAACAAATAACCGAAGCTGACATCAAAGAAGCAATGATTGATCGGCCTCAGCAAGTAACAACCAGCGAACTGCCCGAAATAGGTAATGGGCTTGATATTCAACAAGTTTTAGAAAGCGTAAGAAAAAAATATATCATCCTGGCACTAAAAAAATCGGCTGGAAACAAGAAAGAAGCCGCGGTACTTTTGGGATTGCCCAACTATCAGACCTTATCAAACTGGATGGAAAAACTGGATGTTCAGTAAAAGTTGGCACGTTCTTCGCTATGAAGAATGCTATGGACAGAATAGCTATTATGCAATCACAAAACTTTGAATTCCTCAGAAACACTTGGCCGGAACTAGCCAGTTTGGCCGGTTTTGCTGAACGCTACGCTCATGCTGATCCGCAAAGCGCACAGACCAAGTTGCGCAATTTTGCCGAGTGCTGTGTTGACATTGTTTATAGCGAACTGAATTTACCCAGGACGCCGATGTCCAAATTCATGGAGCTGCTCAGTAACGATGCCTTCGAAGCGGTTACGCCCAAAGTGGTTGTCGATAAACTTCATGCCATTCGTATTCACGGAAACAAAGCCGCCCATGGCGACAAGGTCTCCGAACAAAGCGCTCAGTGGCTATTGAAAGAAGCCTTTGACCTGGGTCGCTGGCTATTCGTCACCTATAACAAAGGTGATATCTCAACTATCAAAGCTTTCGAGCAACCCAAACCTCCCCAATCAGCCAAAGCAGACTATAAAAATGAACGCAAAGCCCTGTTGGAGCAATATGCCAAACAAGAAGCACAGATGCAGGCATTGCTGGCTGAGCTGGCAACCGAGCGCGAAAAGGCGACTCAACGGGAGCATTCTGAAGAAGAGCTGACCCAACTTAAGCTACAAGCAATAGATAAAGGTCAGCAAGCAGTTAACGAGCTGCACTTTGATGAAGCGGCTACCCGTAAACAGCTGATCGACCTGCAACTAGCTCAGGCTGGTTGGGAGCTTGGAAATACTGAGCAGATAACGCTGGAAGAAAAAGTCCTGTATCAGCCCACCACAACCGGCGATGGCTATGCCGACTATGTGTTATGGGATGATAACGGCAAACCGCTGGCCGTTGTCGAAGCTAAAAAGACTGCTGTCGATGCAGAAAAAGGCCGCCACCAAGCCAAGCACTATGCCGATGGTTTGGAAAAAATGCATGGACAACGTCCGGTTATTTTCTACACCAATGGTCATGACATCTGGATTTGGGATGATCATCCTGAGCAAAATTATCCTCCGCGTAAACTGTACGGCTTTTATTCCAAGTCCAGCTTGCAATATCAAGTACGTCAGCGGACCGAGCGTAAACCGCTTAATAGTGTTTCCGCCAAAGCCGATATTTTGGGCGATCGTCTATATCAACATGAAGCGTTAAAACGGATCAGCGAACGCTTTGAAACCAGACAACGCAAAGCCCTGGCGGTGCAGGCAACCGGCACCGGCAAAACGCGCTTATCGATTGCTCTGACCGATGTCTGTATGAAAGCCGGTTGGGTCAAGCGCGTTCTGTTTGTGTGTGACCGCCGTGAGCTGCGCAAACAGGCCAAAAACGCCTACAGCGAATATCTGTCAGCGCCGATAACCATACTGACCAGTAAAAGCGTACAGGACTCCCATAACCGCATCTTTATTGCCACCTATCCGGCGATGATCAGATTGTTTGAAAAATTCGATCCTGGATTCTTTGATTTGATTATCGCCGATGAATCGCACCGTAGCGTCTACAACATCTATGGCGATTTGTTCCGCTATTTCGATGCGCTGCAAGTTGGCCTGACCGCCACGCCAGTCGAAATGGTCAGTCGCTCCACTTGCCAGTTATTTGGATGCGACTTTAAGGAACCCACCTGCAATTACTCACTAGAGGTCGCCATAGAAGAAGGCTATCTGGTGCCGTATCAGGTGGTTAAGCACACTACTAAATTTCTGCGCGACGGTATTAAAGGTCATGCTTTAACCGCCGAACAAATTGCCGAACTGGAAGATAAAGGCATAGACCCCAATAGCTTGGATTTTAACGGCGAGGACATCGATCGCGCGATTTACAATAAGGACACCAATCGGAAAATCCTGCAAAACCTGATGGAAAACGGCATCCGTCAGGCCGATGGGCAAACGCTGGGTAAAACCATTGTCTTTGCCCGTAACCACCTACATGCCAAGCTGCTCGAAAAGCTTTTTGATGAGCTCTATCCGCAATATGGCGGTAAATTCTGTCATGTGATCGACAACTACGATCCGCGTGCCGAAGCCTTAATCGATGACTTCAAAGGTCTCGGTAGTAACGATCAACTGACGATTGCGATCTCGGTGGACATGCTCGACACCGGCATTGATGTGCCGGAAATCGTCAATCTGGTGTTCGCCCGTCCGGTAAAATCGCCAGTTAAATTTTGGCAGATGGTCGGTCGCGGCACCCGTTTATGTCTTAATCTGTTCGGCGCTGGTAAACACAAAACCCATTTCCAGATTTTCGATCACTGGGGCGTAGTCGAATACCACGGCATGAAGCAGCGTGAAGTCACCATCAGTCAGCCTAAAGCGATGATGCAGCGTCTGTTTGAAGCCCGCTTGCTGCTTGCCAAAACCGCGTTACATCACGCCGAACCCGACTTTTTTGAATGTGTAGCCCAGTGGCTGCATAAAACCGTTAACAGTCTTGACGATAAAACCCTGGCGGTGCGTGACAAGTGGAAGGTTAAACGCCAGATGAGCGATTTGGAAACCATCCGTCAATTCAACGCCAACACTCTCATCTTGCAGGAAACCGAAATTGCGCCACTGATGCAATGGTTGGATATTCGTGGTCATAGTGATGCCTATCAGTGGGATTTATTGATCAGTCAAATCCAGCAGCAAAAACTACTTAAATCCAGTTCTGATGATTTGTCAGGAGAAGCGATTAATCAGCTTTGGCAATTGCAAATGAACCTAAACCAGGTTAAAGCCAAAGCCAGCACCATCAAGCAATGCCGTGAGCCGGCCTGGTGGCAAACTGCCTCACTGGATGAGCTGGAACAACTGCGTATTGATCTGCGTAGCATCATGCAATATCGCGACAAAGGCATAGGCACACGTCTTGAAGCACCTACCATCGATATTGCCGACAGCGATGAAATACATGAACATCAAGGCACCTATTTAAAAGCGGTCGATATGGCGAGTTACCGCCTTAAAGTCGAACAGGCCTTAAACGCATTGTTCGAGCAAAATCCGATATTACAAAAAATCCGCAACGGCACAGCGGTAAGCCTGGCGGAATTGGATAACCTCAACGCGTTGATTCACACCCAGCATCCCGACATTGACCTGAATATCCTGAAAGGCTTTTACGACACCGCCGCCCCGATGGAGCAGATTCTGCGTTCCATCGTCGGAATGAACGCCGACAAAGTCAACCAGCATTTTGCCGATTTTATTCAACACTACCCCAGTCTTAATGCAAGACAGGTAAAGTTTTTAAGTTTGTTAAAGCGGCAAATAGCCCAAAGCGGCGCTATTGAAATCAACAGCCTTTATGAAATGCCTTTTGCTGCCCTGGGCGAGCTGGACAGCTTATTTACCAACGAACAACAAATCGATGATTTACTCGCCATTGTACAAAGTTTCGGCAAACAACCGATAATGGCAACCCAATAACCTTACTTAAAGAAATAATTGCTTAACTATGATCACCGGCGACTTAAAAAACAAAATCGACAAACTCTGGCTGGAATTCTGGCAGGGCGGCATTGCCAATCCTTTAACTGTTATCGAACAAATCACTTTTCTGATGTTTGCTCGTCTGCTGGATATTAACGAAAGCCGCGATGAAAAACGTGCATCACGCACCGCCGACTTTAAATATACTCCGCGCTTTAAAGACAACGAACAGCACTTACGCTGGAGCCAGTTCAGCCATATCGAAGATGCCGAGCGCTTGATGAACGTGGTGCGCGATGAGGTGTTCAAGCATTTTCGCCTGCATACTAGCGACAGCCGCTTTGGCGATTATATGAAAGATGCGCGGCTGGCTATCGATAAACCAACTCTGCTGGTCAAAGCCATCGAAATGATCGACGCGCTGCCGTTGGATGCCGGAGACACCAAAGGCGATTTATATGAATATCTGCTCAGTAAACTGTCCACCGCCGGTATTAACGGCCAGTTCCGCACTCCGCGTCATATCATCAAACTGATGGTGCAGTTGCTAGCTCCGCAACCGGATGAAACCGTTGCCGATCCTACCTGCGGCACGGCGGGCTTTTTGGTGTCCGTCATGGAATATCTGCTGGAAACCTACAGCAGCGAGCATGGCATCATGCAAGAACAAGTCATCGATGACAAAGGTAAAGCCATTATTCAAAAAATCTACACCGGCGATTTGTTAACGCCGGAGCAATGGCAAACCATCAAAACCAAAATGTTTCACGGTTTTGATTTCGACAGCACCATGCTGCGTATCGCCGCGATGAACCTGTATATGCACGGTGTTGACGATCCGGATATCCATTATCAGGATACCCTGGCACACAGCTTTGCCGATCACTTTCCAGACCTTGAACAAAACGCCTTTAATGTGGTTTTGGCTAATCCTCCGTTTAAAGGCAGTCTGGACGAAGACACCATCAATCCGCCGATCTTGCGGATGGTAAAAACCAAAAAGACCGAGTTACTGTTTATTGCTCAGATTTTACGAATGCTTAAAACAGGAGGCCGTAGCGCTACCGTTGTGCCACAAGGCGTATTGTTTGGCTCTTCGAAAGCGCACCAGGCGGTGCGTGAATTATTGATCGAGAAAAACCAACTCGAAGCGGTCATCAACCTGCCCAGCGGCGTGTTCAAACCTTATGCCGGTGTGTCCACGGCGATCTTATTGTTCACCAAATGCGGTGTGACCGATCAGGTCTTGTTCTATGACGTGCAGGATGATGGTTACTCTCTGGACGACAAACGCGATGCACTGTATCAAGATGAACAAGGCAGCCCATTAAGTTTTGCCGGTGATTTGCCCAAGGTGCTTAAAGATTATCGACACTGGCAAGACCATAAAAACACGATTCTTCAGAATGGCGGAAAAGCTGAAAAGGAAGAAGAGATATTCAGTGACCGCGCCCAAACCTGTTTTTGGGTGAATAAAACCGAGCTTGCTGAAAACAAATATGATTTGTCGATTAACCGCTATAAAGAGACCGTCCACATAGAGGAACAATACGACTCGCCGAAAGTGATTTTAGAGCAGTGGATGGTGTTGGTGGATGAGATTCAGGGAGAGTTGAAGGAATTGGAGGGAATGTTGTAATGCTGAGAGCAGATAATTTTAACGCAAAATATCCAATTAAACCTTTAGGCGAGGTTGTTGATTTTCTGGACAATTTAAGAAAACCGATTAAAGCATCTGACCGTGTAGGAGGGGAATATCCTTATTACGGAGCAAATGGATTACAAGGATTTATTAATGATTTCATTTTCGATGAACCTCTTGTTTTATTAGCGGAAGATGGTGGTCATTTTGGTAACCCAGAAAAAACAATTGCGTACATCGCTGAAGGTAAGTATTGGGTAAATAACCATGCCCATGTATTAAAGCCCAAAGACGGATTAGATTTAAGTTTTTTATGTCGCGTTTTAGAAAATTATGATGTGTCACCTTTTATTAAAGGGGCAACTAGAGCAAAACTGACAAAAGGAGATGCTTCAACAATTCCAATCCCTCTCCCACCTCTAGCCGAACAAAAACGCATCGCCGCCATTCTCGATAAAGCCGACAGCCTGCGCCGCAAAAATCAGCAAGCCATTCAACTCGCCGATCAATTTCTTCGTGCCGTGTTTCTGGAACTATTTGGTGATCCGGTGACTAATCCAAAGGGATTTCAACTCGGCACAATTAGGGATTTAACTGAATCTGCAAATTATGGGACTTCCGCAAAAGCGTCAGAAACAGAAGGCGAATTCCCAATACTCAGAATGGGAAATATTACTTATCAAGGTGGATGGGATTTTAGCAATATAAAATACATCGACCTTAGCAAGAATGATGAGCGAAAGTACCTGGCTAGAAAAGGTGATTTGTTGTTTAATCGTACCAATAGTAAAGAGCTGGTGGGTAAAGCTGCGGTTTTTGAAGAAGAAAAACCAATGGCTATAGCGGGTTATTTGATACGAGTAAGGCCAAATGAAAAAGGTAACAACTATTATATTTCTGGGTATCTAAATTCAAAGCATGGGAAGAAAACTCTTATAAACATGTGTAAAAGCATAGTTGGAATGGCAAATATTAATGCTCAAGAAATGCAAGATATCAAGATGCTAATTCCACCTATTAAGCTTCAAAATAAGTACGAGCAGATAGTTTTATCTACGAAGAGAAGATTAAAAAAGTTAGTTGCTAGTGAGATTGCTTCGGAGCAGTTATTTGGAGCAATTAGCCAAAAAGCCTTCGCCGGTGAACTTTAATGCTACCCCACTAAAGGAACAAATATGCAAACCCTACAAATACAACTTCCTGACACTATCAACATAGACATGCAGGAAATTCAAATGCTACTTGCCAGTAAACTGTATGAAAAAGGCGTGTTATCGGTAGGGCAAGCAGCACAAATGACAGGTCTTTCTAAACGGACTTTTATGGAGCTGTTGGGGCATTATCAGGTTTCGGTTTTAAATTATCCTGCCGAAGAAATCATGCAGGATTTTGAAAATGCCTAAAATCGTTTCCAATACCAGTTGCCTGATCGTCTTGGATAATATTAATGCGCTATATATTCTGCAAAAACTCTATCAAAACATTTATCTAACCGAAGAAGTCGCTCAGGAGTTCGGCAAACCATTAGAAAGCTGGATGCATGTTGTGACTGTTATAGATAAAAATTATCTGCGCATATTAAACGCCAGTGTCGATTTGGGTGAAGCCAGCACCATCGCGTTGGCTCTGCAAATGCAAGAAGATAACGTGATGATCCTGGATGATTTGAAAGCCAGAAAACTGGCAAAACAGTTACAACTTAAGTTTACAGGTTTATTAGGCATTTTACTTAAAGCCAAACAAGAGCAGATCATTAGCTCAGTCGCGGATATATTTGCCCAGCTTAAAAAAGCCAACTTCAGGTTTTCTGAAAAATTGGAAAAGGAAGTTTTAAGACTGGCCGGTGAACTTTAACTGAATCAACTATGATTAAAATTGTAAAACCCAATTTATGCCTACCAGGATAATGAAATCTAAATCCTGTAAAACGGCCTCTGATAGTTGCTAATTTTCAGCGCCTACTTTCAAGTCAGTAAGAACCTCATACATAAACAAATACAAATGGAGCATCTAAAATGGTAATTGATCGTCTTTTTACATTACGTGATCAAGCTGAACGCTTACGCATGGAGTTGGGTAAATTAATCGAAAATGAACATCCCCACTATCGAGCAAAGTTACGTGAAGAGATAGAACTTATTAAAGATTCACTCGATAAATCTACGGTTCCAGAATGCTTTCGAATTGCAATAGTAGGCACATTCAAGACAGGTAAGTCGTCTTTTGTAAATAAGTTAGCTGGAGAAAAACTTGCTGGTGTTGAAACAAATCCTGAAACGGCAGCAATAACTGCTTTCCGCTATGCTGAAAAACCCAAAGCCGAAGTCACGATGATTACACAAAGTGAATGGCAAAAGATGGAGGAACTATACGAAGACAATCCAAAGCACCCAGAAGCATATCGAGTGGCTGGGTTACATAGCTTTAACGATAACATGGCAAAACGTAAAGAAAAATCTGATAAACCAGTGCATTTTGAGCGAATTGATCCTGCTGCTCTTGCTAATAAATGGCTGAAAACAGAGGGACATAAGCATGTAATCGATGCTGAAAAGTGGGAAACAAAAGAAGGTAAGCAAACATTTCGAAAGAATATTCGTCAATTTACTTCGGGTAGTAATCCACTGCATTATTTTGTAAAAGAGTTAGCCGTATACGCACCCGTTCCACTACTTCGTGATCATGTTGAACTCATAGATACCCCTGGACTAAATGATACACAATTGTATCGAGGGCAATTAACCGAAGATTTGCTCTCAGGGGTTGATGCTATCTTGTTTTTGACGAGAAGCGGGGCATCATTTAGTCAATATGATAAAGAATTTATTGTCCGTCAACTTCGTAAGAAACGTTTGCGCCACCTTCGTCTGGTCGTAACAAAAGTTGACGAAACATTTGAATCGGCCATTCGTGATGCAAAGGAAGAAGATGAATCTCCACCGAGCTTTTCTCAAGTTAGAGAAAAGGAAGAGGCCCGATTACGTTTAGAAATCAGCCGAACTCTTGATGAGCTATTGGCGGATTCCGAGCTTAAAGATGAAGATGGTTTTTACTATATGGAGCAGTTAGATGCTTTGAAAATTCATTTTACTTCTGCCGTTTGGTTTGATGATGGCCGTTTGGATGACTCCGGTATTCCGGAAGTCAAAGAGGCTTTAGTTGAAGTTTTATCTGAAAACTATCATCTACAACAAATGGTAGAACATTTGGAACGTACGATAGACTCAATTCGTTCTCGTCTTCGAGGATTCTTTAACGAGCGACTTTCGGTTTTGGAGGCAGAGTTCGACCCAAAAAAGGTTGAAACAAGTATGGCGCAAATTGAGAAAAAGCTCATTTATTGTTTAGATTCTTTTGAATCAGAAATCAAACAATTAGCAGTCGTACATGAGAATGACCAGATTGGTTTGCAGGAGTTGATGGATGCAAACATTGCACGAATGCAATTGATGGCAAGAAGTGTTCTATCTGATTTTGAAAAATCAGATTTAGCGTTGCATTGGAAATCAAGGCGTTATGGAAATTGGGGGCTTCTAAAATTTGTTCTGGGTGAAAAGGTAGCGGACAAAGTTTTTCCGGTCTTGGAATCATCTTTAAATCGTAAAATTAAAACCTTTAAAGATTTTCTCGATTTGGCCTCTAGTTCATTGGATGGACTTGAAAGCGAGATTGTGAAACTTGAAGCAGAATCAGCAATTGAAGGACTACCGAAAATTGAGTTTTCCGAAGCCAAAGAGCGCTTTATGACTTCTTTTATTCAAGAAGTAAAAGATTGTGTTGAAAACGAAAAAGATGTGGTTGTGGAATTGCTCGAACAATTTGCAACAGGTGAACTTAGTGAAAAACTTGAAAGCGCTAAAATTGGAGTTTCAGATGTATTTGGAACAGGAACCACTATACGTCAAAACGTTACAGTATCAGGATTCTACGATGAGATTACTAACAGTTTATCGCTGGCATTATCCACATATATTAGAGTGCGAATGAATGGTTTTGGTGGCTTTTTATCTAAAAACGCGGATAGCTTGTATCCCAAATTAAGAATCTCAGTTCAAGCAATGTTGGATACGCGCAAACAACTCATTCACGAGCATCTTGCAGTAAAAACCGATACAGCTCGCAGTCGCCTCGAACAATATCTTGAAGAAGGTATTAACTTATTAGATGGCAAACATATTTCAGTACCATCAATAGAGCCAATGCAAAAGGATATTCCGCAGGAATTGGAGCTCGACCTAAACGAAGAGGATACAGGCTTTAGCTATGATGTTCTTTTTGGGCCATATATTTTTAGTGCTAACCGAATTGATATAAAGGAACCCTATCTTAGACTTAAGTATCAACTGGAAAACTTTAGTCATTTTTGTGGTTTAGCGGCTCGATCTGGCAAGGTTAAGAAAATTGAGTTAATTACCGGATCGCTTGACGAGGATGACAGATATTACTCTGATTCCTACCTGGAAGACATAAGTCGTCGACTTCGTGAGGATCACTCAATAGAATTTAACTGGCAACGAGATTCGAACTTACACGCCAGAGAAATTCGAACAGATGATGGTTGGGTAATTCTTTGTGATAGAGGCTTGGATATTTACAAAAAGCCAGAAAGCCGGAATGAGTTTGGCCATTTTGATCTTGCACTGAGAAAATGCAAACAAACAAAGGTTCATATTCGAAGGGAGCTTTAATTGGGAGCTAAACGATTCTTTGCCAAGTGGGGAGATGACCAAATTCAAGACGATAGTCGTACTTCCGCTAAAAATAATTCTAGTGCTATTACTCAGATTATTATTGATCGCAAACGTTTTATTTTTACAGGTGATTCCGGCATTGATGCTCTTGAACATGCATCTGATCAGGTGGACAAATGATTCCATCCGGCTGAAACCCGCTTCATTCAAATCCCACACCACGACAGCCGTCGCAATGTTGGGACCTCAGTTTTAAATCGATTGGTCGGCTCTCCTGTAACTAAACGACTATTTCGTTGATGGTTGGTTGATGCTTATTCTAAGGACATTGAGAAAAGAGTTTACGATGACAGATACAATTATTGAACAGCTTGAGGAATATTTTGAAAATTCAAAACAAGAGAGATCGTTTGGTATTCAAAATCTTCAAGGCGTTCGTGCATACACAAAAATACCATTAGCACCTTTAACCTTGGTCTATGGACAAAACTCTGCTGGCAAAAGTACCATTCATGATGCACAGCAGTTTATACATGGTTTTTTTAGTGGCGAGTGGAATTGTAAAACAACAGCAGAATATTTAGATCGCTGGGCAAACCATAACAGACAATCTGAATCATTAACAAAAGGTTATTTAGGTGAAGCAGATGATGTAGTTATAAGCTTTGGCTTTGTAACAGGGGAAATGGACTATTTTGAATGGGAGGCTAGATACCATCAAAATCAAGACTTCATTTCTGATGGATTAGCCAATATGTTATTTGCTTCTAACATTGACAATAATATTCCTTTTCGAGTTTTTTTTCACTTTTCTAACAATTCACGTGATTCTAGCTGGCATATTAGACAGTTTTCATTGTATCTCGGTGATGATCATTGTTTAGATCTTATTTTTAATGAACTTGAATATAATGAACTTAGATATAGTTGCATTTTAAAAATCAATAGATCGCATTTGGTCTATGCACTTATTGATTCTTTTTTTGAGGGAGGGATAGATAAACTGGTAAGGGAGTCGATGGATGAAAGTATTTCTGACCCTGATTTCCTTGTGTTCACTAATATAGAGCGTGTGTTTCAAAGCGAATTAAGATGGGAAAAGCCTATTAGTTGGATGGAAATAGATAATAGCGCAATTAGGCCTTCTTCTGAGGTATTGGAATTAAGGACTTTTTTGTTAAGTTTATTGATTATTCCAACAGAAAGTATTGCCAGAGACTTTTGGTTTAGCTCAGTTGCCCCTTTAAGACCTATACCGACAAAGCAAACTGCTGTATTTCGCTGTTCTTTAGATAGCGATACTAATTCAAAGGGTTGGCTTGGTCTTGCTGAACAAGTTTGTATGAAGGCTATAGATGAAAATTACCCTGTTGACCAGCCAATCAATGATGAACTGTGGTTTTCGAATTTGGATGAAATGAATCGAATGCTTTCGCATCCGATGTTTTTAAATACTGATTATGAGGTGACTGGTAATTGTTTGTTTTTTACTCCCATTGGGGCATTTAGCAGAGAAAATAAATCGAACGAGGAAATGCGTGAGTTGTTAAGAAAATTGGAAGCTGAAGTTCATTTAAAGTTGCGTAATAAGAATAATGGGGCATTAGTTGAAATTGAAGATGTTGGGGTTGGTATTTCTCAAATCATTCCCGTATTAAGTTCAATAATTGGGTATGATTCCGTTTTTATACAGCAACCTGAATTGCATTTGCACCCTAAGTTACAGGCGCAGTTAGCTGATGCCTTTATTGAGTGCGTGAATAAAGGTCGGGGTCAGTTAGTAGTAGAATCTCACAGTGAACACTTATTATTGCGTTTTTTACGGAGAATCCGAGAAACAAATAAAAGTGACATTAAAAACAAATTGTTTAGTTTAACTTCTAAGCAAATCAGTGTGCTTTATGTCGATAAATTGGAAGATGGCTCCAGTAAAATTTTTTCATTGAGAATATCACCGGAAGGAGAATTTATAGACCGTTGGCCACATGGTTTTTTTACGGAGAGAGATGGGGAATTGTTTGATGAATGAGGAGTTTCTGATTGAACCCACGGGGATTAATAGCTCGATTGAACTCAGATACTTGCTGGAGAAGTTCGGTTTTTACCAAGGACGGTTTATCGGTGATTTCCCTAGATCCTGGAGAAAAGACGTTTATCAGCATATGAGTTCGCTTCCTGATCTGGAACAAAAACGAATGCGTAGTGCAATGGAGGAAAACAAGGCTTGTCTGGTGCCTTCTGGTCAGCCTTATCAGTCAGCTTTGACATGGCAGGAAAATGCTCATCAGCAGATTGAGCAGAAAAAATTTGCAGGCATTATCGCGGCAAATGCCAATCAATGGAATTATCCAACGACGGAGGATATGGAACAGGATTATTTGAAAGGAGGGCATGATATTCGTATATTGGCGTCCAGCAATAACTATACGAAGATTACTCGGAGACTTTTGCAGCTTAGTCATGAAATTGTACTGGTTGATCCTTATTTGAAGCTTGATCGTAATGGATGCGAACAGGTATTGAATAATTTTCTGACTATTGCCCAGCAAGGAAAATGCAGGTCACTGGTTATTTGGGCCAGACATGAAAAAGCGTGCATGACTACAGAGCAATCCTATTTGCGGATGCTCAAAGAAAAATATCAGGGAAAATTAAAGGAAGGATCGCAGATAATCGTCAAGCTGGTTAATGATCATGCCTCAAGTCAGAAAATGCATGCAAGGTTAATGTTATCAACACTGGGCGGTTTTCGTTTTGATCATGGCTTTTCGGAATTTGACGAGGACAGGTATGTGGATGTTGCCATTATTGATAGAAAAACGCATAACGATTATTGTCGTTGGTATCTAGATCCAGGATCTCCAAATGATTTTGAAATAGTAGAAGAG
This sequence comes from uncultured Methylobacter sp., assembly GCA_903832775.1. Lineage (GTDB taxonomy): Bacteria > Pseudomonadota > Gammaproteobacteria > Methylococcales > Methylomonadaceae > Methylobacter_A. The sequence continues at coordinate 17,137 of CAILCX010000113.1, forward strand.
CATGTTGTTTAAAGCTCTGCTATTTCAAAGTTTCGTCGCCCGAAATCCGAAATACAGTCGCACGTTACTGGGCCAGACAAATAAATAATATTTTTTATTAAAAAAATAAATATTATTGTTTTTCTTGGTGAGACTGGTCGCTTTATTTAACAAACATCTTCGTTAGAGCTCGATATTTAAAGGATTGCGTTACTTGGCACAATGTCTGCTTTAGTGTTAAGTAACCACCACTCAATGCACAAGGATAAGTTTCATGGCTAAATTAATTTCTGAATCTGTTCGTCAACAGGTCATCAAAATTGCCGCTCAACAAGGCTTCGTAGCCCAATTGAAAGACAAAGGTGAAGATCAGTACGTTAAAAATCTGGTGTTTTATTCCAAGCCGTTAAACCAGTTTGTTTATATCCGTAAGGATAGAGCGGTCGGAGCTGGTGGTGTTCCAGCTCATTTTCAGGTTGCTTTGCATCCGGATTTTTTTAATAAGAGCTGGGCATCGTCAACCGACGGCATTCAAGAGCACATCAACAGTCAAAAGAAAAAGAACCTGCATTCCAGCAGTAATTATAAAAAGTTCCCCGTCTTTCCTGAAAATGACGAGCCGTGTGGTATGTGTTTTAAGGTTGCTGATTTTGATGCCTTGGAAAGATTATTTCAGCGGATGACATCAGGCAAAGTGTTTGCTAGCGAACGGAATATTGAGCCGCTGAATCAGAATGCTACACAGAAATTGGATGAACCCAAGGCTGTTTTAGCGGCAGATAACTATTCGATTCCAGAAGTGGGAGCTCACTTCACCTCAAAAATCAAAGTTGAAGCAATTAATGGTATACCGACTAAAGGCTTGATTATAAAAAGTCCTTATATCGATAGAATTCTGGCCGGAACCAAGACTTGGGAAATGCGCTCAAGCATTACCAGTCAACGTGGACCTATTGCTTTGATTAAACAAGGCACGGGGCAAATTGTGGGTGTAGCCAATCTTGTTGGAGTTAAAGGGCCGCTCAGTGAGCAGGACAAGTTGAATAATATCGACCGGCACCAGATTTCCGAGGAGCGTCTGCAATCGGGCGAAACTGAAAAATGGAATGTGGCCTGGATACTCGAAAGTGCCCAACCGCTTGATGCGCCGATCACTTATCAACATCCGAATGGGGCTGTTATCTGGGTAAATCTTGAACCACAGGTGCAAGAAAAACTGGCACTAGCAATTGCTTAAACTAATGGTAATAATCATGACCGAACCCTTTTTAATCGCATTTTCTGTTACCGGACTAGTTATTGTCGGTATTTTTATTTTGTTAGCGGTTGTCTTTATTCGCGTTAATAGTTTGATCAAAACTAATACGGAAAGTGGATCTCAGGAGTTAATTCGCTTACAGCAACTACACGAGGTCAGTCTAAAGGAAGGTTTTTCCGAGTCACGGAAGGAGCTTCGAGATGTCAGTTCAGAAAACCGGAGGGAAACGCAAGACGCCTTTAAAAATTTCCAAGATACCTTGCTTAACCGTATTAGTGAGAATGGTACGGCTCAAAATAAACAGTTGGAAATGTTCAAGAACGCCTTGAATGAATTGTCAGAGCGTTTAATTACCAATTCCAATGAATTTAAACAGAGCGTGTCCTCGTCATTTCAAACTTCAAGTGATGCACTAAATCGGAAACAGGACGAGTTTAGAGAGCATATTATTATAAAGTTCGATACTTTTGATACCTGCATGAAAGAGGATGCCAAAATCAACCGGCAGGAATTGACTGAAGGCTTAAATGCTTTAAATGCATTGTTTGAAAAAATCATAAATAATTCCAATGAATTTAAACAGAACGTGTCATCGTCATTTCAAACTTCAAGTGATGCACTAAATCGGAAACAGGACGAGTTTAGAGAGCATATTATTTTAAAGTTCGATGCTTTTGACACTAGCATGAAAGATGATGCCAAAACTAATCGTCAAGAGTTGACCGAAGGCTTAAATGCACTAAATGCGCTGTTTGAAAAAATCATTATCAATTCAAATGATTTCAAACAGAGTGTTACCCAGTCATTTCAATCATCCAGTACCACCTTAAATCAAAAACAGGATGAGTTTCGGGAAAAAACAGCTTTAAAACTGGATGGTTTTGATGTGAGCATTAAAAATGATGCAAAATTAAACCGGCAAGAATTAAATGACGGATTAAAGTCATTTGGCGCTAAATTTTCTGAAAACATTACGGAATTAAATTCTCAATTAAGCTTGAAATTCTCTGATCTAAATAAACAGCAAGTTGATGCCTCTGCACAAGCCAAGGGTAGTATTGTTGAAATAAGAGACACCATTGAAAAGCAACTGAAATCGATCAGAGAAGACAATAATCAGCAACTGAATGAAATGCGTAAAACTGTGGACGAAAAATTGCAAAGTACCCTGGAAAAACGCCTTGGTGAGTCCTTTAAACAAGTCAGTGACCGGCTTGAACAAGTTCATAAAGGCTTGGGAGAAATGCAGACCTTGGCAATTGGCGTTGGTGATTTGAAGAAAGTACTTTCCAATGTAAAAACGCGCGGCATTTTGGGCGAATACCAATTGGGCAATATTCTGGAGCAAGTTCTGACGCCTGAGCAATATTCAACGAATGTTGCCACCAAGCAGGGCAGTCAGGCGAATGTCGAGTTTGCCGTGAAATTGCCAGGCAAAGCTGATGAGAAAACTGTCTGGCTGCCCATGGATTCCAAGTTTCCTCTGGAAAGCTATCAGTTACTTTTACTGGCTTACGAAGAGGCTGAACCGTTAAAAATTGATCAGGCGCAGAAAATATTGCTTAAAGTTGTGGAAAATTTTGCCAAAGATATTAGCGATAAATATATTGATCCACCGCACACCACTGATTTCGCCATTATGTTTTTGCCCATTGAAAGTTTGTTTGCCGAGGTGTTAAGACACCCACATATGTTTGAACTGCTTCAGCGTAAATACCGGATCACCATTACCGGTCCAACAACTTTATCGGCTTTATTAAATAGCTTGCACATGGGCTTTAGAACGCTTGCCGTGCAAAAACGCAGCAGCGAAGTCTGGAAAGTATTGGCGGAAGTTAAAACTGAATTTGCCAGTTATTCCGATCAACTAGCCTTGGTCCATAAACAGCTGACTACGGCATCGGGTTCTTTAGAAAAGCTGAAAGATACCAGAACCAAGGCGATGGAGAGAAAATTACGCGATGTGGCGGTATTGGAAATAACGGAGGACAAGGAAGCTATTTTGTTATTAGAAAATTAAGGCTAGTCACGTTACTGAGAAACAGGCCTAGAAATTACCCGATTTTAAGCAACTGGAGAAAACCGAATGAAAGGTGCGGAAGTAAGTATTGAGTCACCAGGTAGAACTTTTCTAAAATCCACCCAGCACGTCCGAGTGAGGGAGACCAAAGGAAGTTATGCTCGATCAATAGCGGTAGGCCTTCAGTTTGGCATCGTCCATCTCCCATATGAAATAGTCTCTGTTGTCATCTGGCCTTTTGTCTGCAATATTGCCACATCTTTTTTTACCGCAGCATGTGGTTTGGTTTTTGTGCTAAGAGCGTCTTGGTCTGCTATTCATACTGGCTTTACCGGAGTTTTAGAGGCTACGGATGAACCTATCATTGTCGAACTTGATGAGGAGTAAGGCTGTCTGTTATTGAAAAGTAAACTTTCAAAAAATACGCAGTTAAACAAAACAAACTAGGGTTCGTATGAAAAATATAATCGCAGTAACATTGCTCATCATTTCATTTAACGTTACTGCCAACGATCGCAATGATACTAGGCATAGTAATAGCTACAACCCTAACTCATACGGCAGTCCACAACTCTATTACAGCGCAGAAAGTATCAGAGAGCGCCAAGAGCTAGAGCTTTTAAAAGAATCAAATCGCATCGCTAAGGACCGATTGGACATAGAGCGTGAACAAGTTCAGGAGGATAAGCGTGACTATCGAACAAACGGAGAATAGTAAATTGGGATAGATTTGGAAAAAGCCATTAACAATTATTACCGCACTTGAGTTTGCCAGCTCAGTTCCATTGTCGTTAATCCGTAATGATGTTCTGATAACATACTGAAAAAATAGTTAAGTTTGCGTCGTTTAATTCAACAGTAATTTTTAATAAAAATGATGAATGATTGGTTGAGACAGTTTCTTTTTACCCACACGCGCATGACCAGGCCTGATGGCAGGCCTTTGTATGCTTATAAATGCAGTGATAAAAAATATGCAGAGCTAAAAATGTTAGCCAAAGAAAAAATCGCACTAGCATTAAAAGGGCGAAAAGCTGAACAAGTAGAAGCTATTTTTTGTTTTTATGCGGCTGCAACCTTTTGCCGGGAACATGAAGGGGGAATTTGGACTTGGGAAACTGTTTTCAAACCTTTGGGTATCATGACTCCGCAGCAATCCGATATTGCAAATTGGGTAGTAAAAGGGCTGGACTGGTGGTGTAGGGCATTAATTATCGGACGAAATGGTGATCGCCGTCTGTTAACCACTATCGCCTGTGAGGGTGGACTGCCTTTGCAACTGTTACAAAAAGAAAGTGCTGCTATCAACCAGTTTTTTCGTGCCGTATTAGAAAACTATCATGCACAAGGGTGTGGCGGTCTGGAAATGGCAGAATCGTTGTCTTGCCTGCAGGCTCATCGATTGCCAGTTAGTTTACAGCAAGATGTTGTGTTTCATCTTGGTGGTGAATTGATTACTGCTGTTGTTGAATTGCAGCGTGAAATAGGTGTTGTACCGAATGCTATTCTGGCTTTGGATGAGAAGGTACCTGATTGGCGTAATCGCTTGCCTCTTCGATTAGAAGAACAAACTGCTGAACTCTTATTTAAAGGCTTGGTTAACCGCTCGGGCGAGTTAGTCCGTGCCGCAAGTGCACGGTTACGCTGGCGAGGAAAACTGAAGCAAACAGCAATGGGTTGGCGTGTTGAAAAGTGGCTGGAATTGCCAGAAAAAATCAGTGCTGAACAAATTGGTCAGTGGCTAGGGCAGACGAGCATCCCGCCACGTTTGCGTTTGCTTTTGACTACACTCTATGGGACTGAAGTCATTGCTTGGTTGACTTTATCTGGGGGCTCAGGCGAAACGGCTTGCTACCGCCGCGAGTGGATAAAGCGCGGGGGCTTGAGTTTGATTGATAGCGCTGTTATGGAGATACATTCACTCAGTTTGCATGATGGACAAAACGAGTATCCATTGATTGTCCAAAATGGTGAGCCTTGGGGCGAGCTCCCGTGGTTATTTGTTGAGAAAAATACGACTGGTGACCTGGAGTTTTTAGGTGAAGGGTCGGCTAAAACTCCAGCAAAACAGGCCTGGGTTTTAGTACCTGAAACGCTGATGATTAAAGCCCACGAAACGAGTTGTTGTGAAAAACTGGGCAATCATTTAGCGCTTAAACGAATAGCTTATCGAGTATCGGGTACGGTTGATTTTCTCACTACGGAACAGGAACGTTATCGGCTGGTGTGTCAGGCGGCAAATGAGTCAATTGGAAACTACAGCATCGTTGGCAAAACCCTGAATGCAGCTATTAATCCAAATCCTGTTTATCTTGGTCTGCCGCGTATACTAAATAATACTGCGCACTATAAAACTCAATGGCGGCCGGTTAATAACGGCAGTGGCTGGCGAGAAGGTGATTTGGATTCTACGGGGCGGCTTTGGCTCCGATTGTTGAATGTGGCAGAAGGAATAGAAGTTTTTCGGCGCCAAGTGTTTGTATTGCCCAAATCGTTTCGCAGCGAAGCTATGATTGGCGATGGCGATACGCCTGGAGGATATTGTCTTTATGGACTGATGGGTGCTTCGGCAACTATTGCATCTGGACAACAAATCGTAAAAATAGCGGATGGCCTTGAAATCGTTTGTCCCTTGTTGCAAATAACCAGCTTGCCAACATTAAGCGTCAATCTGCATTGGTCAACAGGCTCGCTAGGAGGCTGTCCGAGAATAGAAGCACCAAATTATTCTGGCTGAATTTCATGTCGTCCAATTCCCATGCAGAGCCCGGAAAATTAACAGTTAATTTTACAAATAACTAATATAAACA
>CAILCX010000114.1 GCA_903832775.1 uncultured Methylobacter sp.
ATTATCTGAAATACGTGCTTACTGAACTACCGAAATTAGGCCGACACTATGAGTCCGAGGCATTAGACCAATTTCTGCCATGGAATTTAATTAAAAAAATTCAGCCTTTAAATCAAGCGCCATAGTTTGTCTACGTGTGAAAGAATTGACGCTCACAAATATACAGAAGAAATATTGTTGTATCCCGACCCCATCATTCGGAAGAAATGCACTGCCCCCCCATGTCTTCTATGTACCTCAGAAATATTTCCCTTTGATACTGAATGGGATTTGTTTGCCATTGCGTGGGGATTGCAAATGCAAATGCAAATGCAAATGCAAATGATTCTGGTTCCGGTGTATATGGGTATTTGTGATGGTGATGTGTGATGGCGTATGCCGGACATCTCCGGTGGGTTCTGATGAGAAGGGTATATGAAGTCTATTTCGGTAGGAGTGTGGTCAAGGCCAGGAATGCCCTGCTCAAAGTTGACCGTAAATATTTGCATCTAATTATGTACACTTCCTATATATAATAGGAGAAAGGAAGAGATGATTCCCTATAGAATATGTACATAAATAGATGCAACCACTTCCTTTCTAATCTACTTGAAAGGACTCCTGACTCAAAACGGTATACTGCTTTGACAGCATGAATTGGTTAAATTTATTGTTATCCTTTATAAAATAGATGTCCTCTACTTTTTTCCTATGTTTATTCTGGTAAATGACCTTTTGACAAATAAAGGCATCATCTAATAATTCTTTTATTATTTTATCTGGATACTGCTCAGTATATCTTCTGGTCAAGCCCAATTCGTCAATAAATATTTTCTGTTTATCTTTTATAAAACCAATCTCGTTTACTTTTGCCAAATAACCAGGTCCAATTAGAGGTTTAAAAAACATATCATCATAGTTAAGAAAACCTGTAACTTCAATGTTGCTGCCTATATGTTCATTGCTAAGATAATAGATGTCTTTAGGCTTTCCATGAATCATTCGCCCTCTACCAATTGCCTGTTGTGTTTCACTAAGAGAAAAATGATCACTAATGGCTCTTGTTATGAGATCATTATGAATTTTTGAATTCAGAAGTTGGGAAGTACCATCTTTCATTCTTACATAAGAATTCAGATAACTTCTTTCCTGATCTCCAATGTTATTGAATATTGCATAAGAATATTCTTGCAGTGCATTAATATTAATACAATATCTACCAAGAATAATAAGGCAATCTACTTCACTAAATTTATTAATTCCACGTAGATTACCAAAATGATCATAAACATCAATTTCAAGTTGATTTGCCATAAATCTATCAAAATCATTTATTCCATCAATTTTTTTATACGTAATTAATCCAATATTTTATACTTATTCTTTAATTTATGTAATCCTATAATAATATGTTCCTGATTTTCTTTGTTTGCTATGAATTTTTTAGTTATTGTTTTATTACATAGCTGGTATAAATTAATGTCTGGCTTTGACTTAACATAGATTTCATGATAATCAATATCTGTAAATAATTTTTTAATAACTACAGCATTTGCAGTTGCATCAAGAAAAAGAGTTGGAATATTTATATGTCTATTTGATATTGGTTTTAGAATAGACTGACGAATAACATTATTTTCTAAACGTACCCCATGCAGATAAGAAGGGTTTTCTGTAATGGCATATTGAGTAAGATTTTCTAATAATAGTGAATAACTGCTTATCTTTTCTTTATTACTAGAGTAGTCCTGAAGGTATTGCGCTGCATTTGTAAATTTAGGTTTCTTATTCGGTACATTCGCAATATTATCCCTGATTAAGTCAATGCGATTATCAATTACAGCCTCTTCCAGACTTTTTCCAGTATTGACATCATCAATTATTTTGACGATAGATTGAAATTTTGAGGTGTGATTTTCACTATAATCGCCATCTTTTTGAAATACAGTCTCATCTATGATAATGAAATCTGGTATCCATGCAGTTGATGATGGGTTTCCTTCTGCATCAATACCAGAAAAGTATTTTGATTTTTCATTAAAATATTCATTGTGCATCATAACTCGAATATTTTCGAATGGATTGCTAAATTGGTATGTGTACTGGCACTCTGCTTCATAGTGACAATCCATAGAGCATTGGCTGGATGGAATAGGTATTTTTCTTGATCTGTATAGATTTTTTATATCTAAATTCTCACAAAGCGCCTCCCTTCCTTTAAAATGTGCAATGGAGCTATTGTGTTTTAAATTTTCTTTAAAAGAGCTTGTTTTTATGCGGTCGATTCGAATTTGTTTAAATGTACTTACAATTTCTTCGGCAAGTTCATGTGTTTTTACTAAATATAGAATTTTTGAGAAAAGATCTATTTTTTCTAATATCTTAAGTAAGGTATATGTTTTACCGGCACCGGCAGAGAAATTAATAAAGCAAGATTTTCCATCATTGAAAAATGCATTCATAACATTCTCTAATTTATTTGTAGCTTCCTCATGTGATAATAATGGAGTAAGACTATGCTCTATCGGTTCAGGCCGCAGTTTATTTCGAGACTTCCCTTTTTTATCAGCATAACCATTACTCTGAGCTTTGTTGATTAAGACACCCAAATTACCATTTAATTCTCCACTGAGTACTTTTCTATACTGAAACTCTAGATCACTTTTTAATTTAGTTCTGTTAGTTGTTATCCAGTGTGAGTCAAGTATTGGAATTGCAGCGGCACCAAGCAAACTGAAAAGAGAAGCATTAATAGGAAGACGTTCATCGTAGCTATAATTTTGAGGAATATAGGACAATAATTCTTCTATCTGATAATGGCTGGAGGGTTCATTATCTTGCACCTTTATCTCTGGTAATAAGTATACACATAGAGAATCTACTTTAAATGTTCCACAGTCTGAATTAAAGTATATGTGTGGGTCATAGGAAAGAAAGCAAGCTTGTTTCAAATTACCAACACTAGGATCGTCTATAATACAAACAGATAAAATACTGAGTAAATGATCTTTAACAATATTATATGATTTTTTGTAACGATCTTTCAAAGATGAAGTTTTTTCTTCAATATGGCGCGTGAAATCTGATTTAATTCCGAACTTTAATCCACCGGATGGTGAAGTAAAAACATAATAAGTTTCGTTTAACGCCATAAGTTCTTTACGAACAATATCGAAATCAAGATTCGGATTATCTTTTACATCAATATCAAATTGGATGATTCCAGTTGGCTTAGAATTATCGCCCAATTTGTTTTCCAATGACCCGAGATCTAAAGTTGGAAAGAATACCGGTAATTCAGACTTATATTCTTTCTTTTTATGATCGCCTTCTTGTGTATCCCTTATTTTTTGGACTAAATTAGCATATTCACCATTTTGTATTTTTCTGATGACGACTTCAAAAGTTAACGTTTCAATAATAGGGGACGTCACTTTATTCAAGTAGCTGGTATAAATAATATTTTCCATGCAGATCCAATGATTGGGTTTATCCATTAATGAATCGGCAAAATACTAATTTTTTATCATTACTGCAATCATTAAAGAACATTTGTGTATTGAGGTTCCCCCATCATACCAAAGATATGCAGTAGATTTGTTACAGGTGCATAAATTTCCTCCATTCCAGAATCCCCCAGAACCAACCACACCCTCACGCCAGAAAAAAATTCTGCATATATGCTGTATCAATTCTGAATACACTCCCAAGATCTCACAACATTCCCCATTGCGCCCCACGGGAAAAAATTTCCAAAATATATAATAATGAATGCCGCAGATGGCAGTAAATTTGCGACTATTCCCCCTATATAGCGTGAAACACTCTTTTTTTGAGGATATTTTGATTGCTCTTCAAAAGAGGAAGAAGAACATTTACTACTTCCACTACCACCTTTTTTAATCATAAATAGTAGAGAGAAGAAAACGTGTTTCCGGTTCAATTGGAAATTGGTTTTTCTCCATCCCATCAATTTTGAATAGAGAAGAAGAATTATTATGAAGATATATTTGCTCGTTCCATTTAAGGACAAAAACATTGTAAAAAAATTGGGTGCAATGTGGAGTCCAGGAAACAAGAAATGGTATGTGGAAAATGTTGATAATTTGGAGAGTTTTCTTCCCTGGATTCCCGTGCATCTAAAAAATCCACATGTCAGGCAACATTAAGGAATTCTAGAATGTTCCTGTGTCATTTGCCGGAATGGGGGGGTGGTGACATTAAATCAATATTTAAATGTCCCTCTCCATATGCATTCAATATGACATGGAATTTATCGAATAATATACTGAGGAAGAATGTATGTATTCACTAATAATTCTGGAAGGTTCGGATACAATCCTACAGAAATATTGTGGAAAATAATGTTTCAATTCTTTTGGATATGATATTTCAGCGCCATATGACAGGAAAATTTAAATCGACTGTTAGAAATCGACCGAATTCCAACACATGCTATTTATCCAGGTTTGACTGTTAGAAAATTAGCCATTGTATATTCTAACACCACCGGATATACTAACATCCTTTTCTAACAGTCAATAGGGGACATATAGAATGAAGGTGTTCGGTTATGGCAGGGTATCCACACATCAACAGACAACCGAAAATCAGCGACTAGAACTGTTGAATGCCGGATTTCAAATTGACTATTGGTATGCCGATATCGGTATCAGTGGTAAAACTGCTGCGAGTCAACGGCCCCAGTTTTCATTATTACTTGAAAAAATACGTGATGGTGAAATCCTGGTTGTTAGTAAACTAGATCGATTAGGGCGCGATGCCATCGATGTATTGCAGACTGTTAGAAGTCTTTCCCAGCGACAGATTCAGGTCATTGTTTTGCAATTAGGGAAAATAGATTTGAATTCTGCAACAGGTAGATTGCTGTTGACCATGTTAACGGCAGTTGCCGAAATGGAACGGGATCTTTTGATTGAAAGGACACAGGCCGGTTTGGCAAGGGCAAAATCAGAAGGTAAAACATTGGGCAGACCGTCCAAAACTTCTCAAGAACAACGCCATGAAATTATCCAAAAATTGAACAATGGCGTTTCTGTCAGTGAAGTTGCGCGTCTCTATGATGTTTCCAGGGCCAATATCATTGGTATTCGCAATTCCTCTGTTTAAAGAATCCTATTGTATTTGGTCCCAATGCCTGTGGTATATTCTAGCCCAGAATACTGCATCACCTGGGTGATACACACAAAACGGTAAATAACCCGTTTGGTTTCTGTAAATAGTACTTCCGAAAACAAATTCTGGATTTTTATAGATTTTCGTCTCGGGCGCACCAA
>CAILCX010000115.1 GCA_903832775.1 uncultured Methylobacter sp.
ATAGAGAATGCCTCAAAAAAATGGTCCATGCCATTACGAGATTGGAAACCCGCTATTAATCAGTTTATGATTATGTATCAGGACAGGATGCCTAATTTTAATTATTAGAGGCAGTTACACGGATTTTTTTACACCCTCCCAACAAAAACTTTCTGATGACTCGTATATGACGTTTTTCAATCAGTCAGAGACGCCTTGTGGAGCTATTGTGCTATCACAAACAGATACTTTTACTGCAAGTTTTAACTGTGATCTTGATAAGTTACCCCTCACCATTGACCGTTTAGTTTTTATTGCTGCAATTGATGGTTCTGAAACGATGGGGCAAATACAAAGCGGACATCTTGGTTTTATTGCCTCCGGCAATGAAAGGGCAAGGTTTTCTTTTTTCGGTAATGATTTCAATCATGAAAAGGCGTTGATATTAGGAGAAATATATCGCAAAGACGGAACATGGCGATTTAATGCCATAGCTCAAGGGTTTGATGGTGGTATGACTGCTTTAGTCAAACATTTTGGTGGCGAAGTTGCGGTAGACATTAGTTCTCAATTAAACGAAGAGCTATATTCAGATAATATTCCCCTGCAATCCAACAATGGCAATATCATTACTGCATCAAACACAAAGTCAAATATTGACACCATGAATGAATACCTGCAAACAATAGGTTCAACAAAAGGGTTATTTGACGATGAAGAAGACTATGGCACTTTAAGCAGTGAAAAAATTGGAATTGATATTAATAATGATGTCTGGATTTTCAAACTTAGCTATATTCAATCCACGGCCACTGATAATGGCGTCATCGCACTAACCTACAAACTAAAAAACGCTTTTAAAATTGGCTCGCCCCAAGATTTCTTTATCACCACTCTCGGTGCAAAAATAAATAATAAAATAAGGGTCGGCGGATTCTGGTTTGATTTGGACGACGGTGAGTTTTCCTACAATGTTGGTTTCTTTGTACCACCCAACGGGCTAACCATAGAATCAATTGGAGAAAACCATAGCTACTGTTTGGCTGTAATCGAAATTTACTCACCCATAATGAAAAGATTTGTATTGAGTAGTACTAAAGATGACGAAGTAGGTAACTATGTAGGAGCCCTTGTAGAGTTAGATGAACTTGGCTAGTAATCTACAAAACAAATTCTTGTTAGGACTTTAGAGCCTTCCAGATGACACAAGCATCTTTAAACAACTCTAACCGTGAAACCGGCGTGTTTATTTCTTCAACCTTCCGAGACAAGCACGCGGAAAAGGATTATATGGAAATGAGCTTCTTTAAATTAATGTAGACATCCTAATGATGATTGCCATATTACGTATCAGTAATTAGTGCCATAATGCTTAGTATTTCAATTAATTAACACAGGACATTACCATGAATAGCCAGCAATTAGTGCATGAGTTTGAAGTTTTAGCCCCAGAATTACAAAAACAGGTTTTTGATTTTGTGGCTTTTTTAAGGAAACAACAGTTACAGCAACACTTATCAAAAAGAACAGTAGGCGAATGTAGAGATAAGATTCATATAGCTGAAGATTTTGATGCGCCTTTGGGTGATGATTTTTGGTTAGGTCAACAATGAAACTGCTACTGGATACACATGTTTTCTTATGGCTGAGAAATGAACCTGAAAAAATACCCCTCCCAATAATGAATCTCTATGAAAGCATGGGCAGTGATGTTTTCTTAAGTATGGCCAGTATTTGGGAAATGCAGATAAAAAACCAATTAGGTAAACTTGTATTGGATTTACCGCTTAACGAACTGATAGACCAGCAGTGTCTTAAAAATGGTTTACAAATTTTAGCCATTGAAACAGCTCATATTTATGCCTTAAAAAATTTACCACCGCATCATAACGACCCTTTTGACCGATTAATACTGGTACAAGCACAAACAGAAAATCTAACATTAATAAGCGCCGATAGTGTTTTTAAACACTATGAAGTTGATTGTATTTGGTAATATGTTATTTGAAAGATTTTAATGCCATAATCTTGGTTGAATGCATTAAGCAAAGAGGTATAAGGCATGTTACAAACTATCGAAGTGCAAATTGATGGCAATGGTTATATTCATACCATCGAACCCCTTAAACAATTACCGGCAGGACGTGGATTGCTAACGTTACTGAATATACGATAGCTACAATAGCTCCCGAAGCCAAATCCAATCAACCTTTTGATGATTTATTCGGTATTTTAACGGCGTCACATAGCGTATCTCTTGCTGATATGGAACGTACCATTGCACAGCAGGGACAGGAACGATTTAATGATTGCAATTGCTACCAACGTTTTAGTTAGGGTGTTGGTTAATGATCCAAAAGCGGAAGAGCAATGTCGATTTGCACGCGAGTTAATGACGGTAAATGGTAATTGGAGCTAAACGGGTTGCAGTTGTAACAAGCGATGAAGCTCCCTAATATTTCTGAACCTTCACGGGGTGCTTAACTTGAGACCCTGTTTCTCCTTATAAAAATCCACAAGAGCACTGCTATGGCAATCGGTAATGTAGTTCAGCGAGGTCCCTTTATTTATATTTTCAATGAAAACAATAGACAAACCGGAGCTGTACCTGCCGGAAATGGCACCAAAGATGGATTAAAAGGCTATACCTCCTCTCAGGTTAATATTCAAAATGGCTCCTTTATTTATAGTTATGATGAAAAGTGTCAACCACTTAGTGCTATACCCGCCAGTTGATTTTAGATCATCGAGTTTAGCGACAACTAAACTGTAGAAGGGCAATTTGTTGCAAGTAGCCTGCGAACAACCGTTAATTTTTATTAGTTTAAAAGTAGAGAATTTAAATGGGCAATACCACAATGGATACCTCGCCACTTTGTATAACTGTTGGTATTACCGGGCATCGAGATATTCCGGATGAAGATATTGCAATCCTGCGAGCCGTTATTGAAGTCGGGTTATTGGAACTACAGGCAAACTTTAAAGATACGCCTTTACTCATATTGTCTGGCTTGGCTGAAGGTGCTGACAGATTGGTAGTTGAAGTGGCTTATGAAATGGGTATCGCTTTTGCCGCAATTTTGCCTTTGCCTAAAAACGATTATGCCAAGGATTTTACCGAACCAAGCTCAAAACAAGCATTTTATACATGGCTGGATAGAGCCGTATGGATTGAAACACTTACGCAAAATAGTTCGGAGGGTTTAATCAGCTATCAAAGAGATCAATGTTATGAGCAATTAGGTTTTTATTTGGCCAAAAACTCACAGTTGCTTATAGCGCTTTGGGATGGTGACATTCAGGAAAAAACCGGTGGTACTTCGCAGGTAGTTCGCTATTGCTTGGAAGGACTGACCCATGCTAAACAGCACAAGTCTGCGACATTTGAACTTCCTGGCTATCGGCCCGTAATTCATATTTTAACGCGACGGCTTAGTCAGTTTCATGCCATCAGTCTGCAAGACCTTGGAAAGCAGAAATGGTTGTGGCCTGTAGTATCGGCCGGCGATGAAGAATGGCTTCAGCATAGATGGCGTAAAACATTAAACCATATTGGCTTATATAATCTCGATATGCGAGAGTTTGTAGTAAATAATCATGCCAGTATTCAATCAAGTTTAACTTACTTATTGGGCGATTTAGCTTGTTTTGATGAGCTGGATACTAAAGCTCGACGAATAGCGAGTGATTTTGCCGTCAGTGATGCCATGTCATCTCACGCTCAGGTTCTTCGTCGACGTAATTTTCTTTGCTTAGTGTTTCTGGCTTTGATCGCTGTAATCAGTCAGCAATGTTATGGTTATTTTTTGAAGTGGCATTTGCTAGTAGGTAGCTTGGGCTTAGCCATGTTCTCATATTTGCTTTACCACCGAGCTCAGAAGCAACGGCTGGAAATCAAATATCTTGACTATCGAGCACTTGCGGAAGGATTAAGAGTGCAGTTTTTCTGGTATGTATCAGGTATTTCGGAGAGTGTAAGTGATTACTTTCTCAAAGATCAGCGAGATGAATTGGAATGGATTCGGCAGGCAATATTTACAACAGAACTCCCAAATTCAAACACAAACTTTCGAAAGCCTACAAAATGGTTGTTGCAGCGATGGATTCGGGACCAACGCATTTATTTTATCGGCGATCAACAGTCAGGACGAAAAGGAAAAGCACGTATCGATGCGACTAAGGAAGCACAATTAATTCACTGGATGCGTATTAGCTTCTTTGCAGGGCTTATCCTGATGTTGTCCACTGCCGTGGCTTATGAGTTATATTTTGAAACGCTACCACTTGATTGGAAAGGCTTGTTATTAAATGGCTTTCTTGCATCTTCCGGTGCAATGCTTTGTGTCGTTCCTGCTATTAAGCTTTATTTGGACACCATGGCCTACGATGAGCACGCAAAGCGATATTTGCGTATGGGCCAATATTACGCGCAATGCGAAAAACAGTTGAAAACCCTTTCGGAATCAGACTCTGCGGAAGCAGTCGAAAAACTTTTGTTTAATATTGGTAAACAAGCGCTAATCGAAAATGGTGATTGGTTATTGTTGCACCGTCAACGTCCAGTGAAGGTACCTGTAATGTAGCTTTGTATTTCCTGGGTGTTGACCATCTCCGCGATCAGCAATGCCTATCCGTGTATTACCGCACTTTGATTTGCTGATACCAGTAAGTAGCGTTGGTGGCCTTGTTAGACGATTAACGGTTGCAATATATGTTCAACAATTATCTGGTGTTGTGTTAAACGCATTGCCATAGCCCTGGTTAGCAGCATATTGATCTGGTCTTTGGGCGGAATTACTTGCTTGTTCAGGAATTCGTAAGGGACCCATAGCGTCACCCACCAGTAAACCATAAAGCCCGCCCTTTATTTTGCCATGACAGTAATGAAACGGTGCGACGGACAAAACCATACTGTTGCTATACATCAGTTTGAAATACGGTTTGATTGCAAATAGATAACTAATAGCTTAGGCTTGCGACAGATGATGTCAGAATAACCAGTGACGTTAGTCTTGAAGTGAATCATTAAATTTTTCAGCAAGGAGGCCAACATGTCAGACCCGTTACTGCGCCAATGGGAAATGCTCAAACTGATTCCGCGTGAACGTAAAATCACTGTTAAGGATTTACATCAAAAACTGACCGATCTGGGCTTTTCGGTGTCCCGACGTACCCTGGAAAGGGATCTCGACCGGCTGTCAATTCCGTTCTGTTTAGAATCAGATACCCGCAGTAAACCGTATGGGTGGCGTTATGCTTTAAATATGAATAGCTACAGCTTACCCGGTTTAACCTCTTCTGAATCGTTAACGCTGATTTTGCTGGAAAGCTATTTAAAGAATATGTTGCCGGTTGCGGTCGCCGACAATCTTGCCGCGCAATTTGCTGCGGCACGACAATTTTTTTCGTTAGAGCATCCCGACCTGAAACTGCAAGACTGGCTGAAAAAAATTCAAGTGGTGTCGCCTGGGCAACCGTTACTGGCACCGCGCGTCCAACCCCGCATTCAACGCACAGTATATGACGCTTTATTGCACAGTTATCAACTGGAAATGGATTACCTGAATTCCGGCGCAACCCTGACAAAACATTACCAGAGTGTTCACATCCAGGGTTTGGTGCAGTATGGTTCTGTAATTTATCTGGTGGTGACGATTAACGCCCATCAAGATCTACGGTTATTGGCGCTGCATCGGATTCACGCGGCCGAACTTAAAGATGAGCCGAGCCAACTGTTACCCGACTTTAATCTACAGACATTTATTGAGCAAGGCGGGTTTGGTTTTGGGGGCTGTTCCCGATGGGTCACGCTGGAAGTCCTGTTCAGAAACGGTGCCGGCGAGCATTTAATTGATACGCCGCTGGCTGAAAACCAAGTCATTGAACGACCTGATCTTCAGACCCTGCGGGTAACCGCTCAGGTTCTGGAAAATCCAAAACTACTCTGGTGGCTAAGCAGCTTTGGCCCGGATATAGAAATAATTGCCCCCCAACATTTAAGAGCGACCCTGGCTGAACGTCACCGTCAGGCTGCTCAGCAGTACAATTAACAACCGGTGAGTCTGCCGATTTCATTAGTCACAATCTGTCGTTACTGTTGTTTATGCTATGAACCACTGTTTCGATAACGTGCCGAAGCACGGATCGCTACACTTTTGTAGTGCCTATTTTGTATATCACGCAGGGCTTAATTATGGCAAAAATATCAATGGCTGTTCAGCAGGGTTCAAATGTTATGGTCTACAACGAGCAAGGTACATGGATATTTTCCCTTTCTATCGATATCCGGCTAAGCCAGAGTTTAATGGGCTATACCAGCGAAACCGTAACCATCCGGCGTGATAAAAGCGCCTATGTCTACAATGCCAGCGGTTCCTTGATGCGTACTGTCTCATTGTGAATGCCGCAGTGCCGATGTTTTTTGGGCAGCATATCAATACCCAGCTGAACACCCTAAAGGGCGGAGTTGATTCAACTGGCAATACAACAGGGTTTAAACACATTAATTAATCATAGTAAGTTGAGAAATAAATCATCTATACCCGTCATGATATGTCGCAAATTGGGTGTACACTTATCAGTAAATAATTACATATGTAGCAAATAGAGGCTAGACAGAATGAGGATCAACCTGGGACTTGGTTTAGATGGACTTAAACCCAAACGGATGCACTCCACCATCGGTGAAAAAGAGATTGGTCCGGTGGGTTTTCTGTCAATTTTGGAAACTCAATGTGGTATTGCGCCGGTGGCCGACTCATCGACGACGCGTATTATTCAATATCTGGCCTGTCTGAAAGCCTGTGATCATCCAGATCGCTTTTATCATCAGTCTTTTGCGGTCGATCAATTTAATGTAGCCAAGACTTTATTGCAATGGCGGGATAGCTGGTATGAGAGCGTATGGAATGGGCAGTTTTCAGGTGTATTATCTGATCGACTACAAGATATGGCTGACGTTGAACAATCAGCACAGGCAAAAGTCAGTTTTGGCTTTGGTCAGCGACAACAAGCTGTTTTGGCAACGCTAAAAACACAAAAAACACAGATTGAACAAATTGTTCTGTTAGACCCCCTTGCCGACTTTTCATCACTCTGGCAACAGATTTTGCAAGCATTTGAGGTAATTGAAAAACCAGCATTACTAGCCCCTACTCCAGCAGAAAATGATCTTAGTCGCCTCCAAAATACCTTGTCTCAATTGGCATCGGAAAACTTAAGTAAAGATGAAACGGGTTCAATCAAGAAAACGCAACTGAAGGGGGATAACAGTTTTGTTGTCGTTAAAGCCCGATCAAAAGCCGTTTCAGCGCGTTTAATCAGCCAATGGCTGGCTGCGCAAGTTCACGAAAATAAGGAAAAAACTTTCGCACTATTAACCGGCAGTGAAGGCGTTGAACTGGATGATGCTTTGGTTGCAGTCGATTTGCCCAGGCTGGGTTTTGTAAAAACATCACCCTGGCGTCCGGTGTTACAAGTATTGCCCATTGCCTTGGAATTGCTTTGGGAACCATTAAATCCGGAAGTGTTGCTAC
Source organism: uncultured Methylobacter sp. (assembly GCA_903832775.1). Classification (GTDB taxonomy): domain Bacteria; phylum Pseudomonadota; class Gammaproteobacteria; order Methylococcales; family Methylomonadaceae; genus Methylobacter_A. The sequence goes on from CAILCX010000115.1 coordinate 7,515, forward strand.
AGATGCTAATGCATCCTGTTGGTTTGTTGCCTGGCAGCATCCGCCATCCATTAGCCAAAGTGGTGTCCAGTGCGCCTGGTATAGGTGGTGAACAATGGCGGCAGACGTTAACCGACCTGTTGGAAATAGAAAAAACCAGACCAAATTACACAGATGAGCGCTATAAACAATTACAAGCCGATCTAGACTATTGGTTTGCTAGTAATCGCTATACGCCTGAGGAAGGCTTACCTATTGTGGTAGCCAACCAACGCATCTTAAAAGTGTCAAGTTGGTTAGCGCAACAGCAATCGCGGGTCGAAGATGAGGCAATGCGTGCCCTGTTGGCTGCGGCATATAGTCAGGCCAGCGAGCTGAGTATCGCCTTAACCGCTTTATTGGCTGACGGGACCGCACAGATTAAACCGGAACAACTGCGTTATTTATTGGGCCAATTAACGGGAACAGGAACGGGAATTGTTGATCAATACGCCGAATGTATTACAGACCAGTCGCACTGGTTAGTCGGTGCCACACAAGCGGATAGTTTCAATGAAGTCGTCAATACCGTGGTCTGGTGGGATTTACAGGCGACTTCTACTCAAGTAACTTATCCTTGGTCACGACAGGAACTAAAGCAATTAAATGAGCAGGGCCTACTGTTAGCGGACCTTGATCTACAACTACAAAGACAAGCCTTAAGCTGGTTGAAACCCATCAATGCAGCGCAAGAACGCTTGATCATTGTTTTACATGAAAGTGACGAAGCCCATCATCCCTTGTGGGACCAAATCTGTAGTTGTTTGGAGAACTGGCAGGAAATCAGGCTTGAAGACAGCGTCTTGGATGCGGAGGCTATTAGTGCGTTTAATAACCTTGTATCTGTTCAGAGCACCTACACGCCATTGCCAGGTTTAAGCCGATGGTGGAAACTGGATTCAGGTGAGGTGCTGGGCAAGCGCGACAAGGCGTCCTATTCCAGTCTGGAAAGTTTCTTTTACAGCCCTTATCAATGGGTATTGCGCTACAAGGCTCGCCTGAAAGCCGGTAATTTGCAATCATTGAATGACGGAAATTTACTAAAAGGTACGTTGGCGCATCATTTGTATGAACGGTTTTTCAATACCCATACCACGGTATTGACCCCAGGAAAATACCAGGAAGCCGCTGTGAATCTCTGGTTTGACCAAGCTATCAGTACTTTGTTGGCTGAAGAAGGTGCTGTTTTTTTACAGCCTGGAAGATTGATTGAAAAGGAACAATTTATCACTACCACTCGAAAGTCCTTACATACCTTGATTCATCAGCTAAAAGCAGCAAAAGTGGTGCATGTGGAAATGGAGCAGACCCAGGAAGCAGTGTTCTTTGGCGGTGATCTCGAGGGCCATATTGATATGAAAGTTACCAATGAGCAAGGCAATGAGGCAGTGATTGATATTAAATGGGGCGGTCAAAAATATCGGAAAACTACTCTCAAACAAAACAAGCACCTGCAATTAGTTACCTACTCCTATCTAAGACATAAAAACTGTACTACAAAACAATGGCCGGTAGCCGCGTATTTCATTATCGACGGTGGCGGTGCAATACTGGCACAGAATACTGATTACTTCCCCGAAGCGATTGAGGTCAAACCTAATGATGAGGAAAACCATGCGGTGATCTGGCAAAAAATGAAAAAAACCTGGGAGTGGCGGCGTAAGCAGCTTGATTCTGGTTTGATTGAAGTAACGGTTAATGGCACTGAAATGGATCCTGTATCAAGTCCAGGAGAAGATGCACTGGCTATTCCGGGAACCAGCGATCGTTTTAGCGATTATAAAGTCCTGACGGGTTGGGGAGCATCACAATGATGGAGCATATTACCTTTATCAGCGCCGGTGCCGGCAGCGGCAAAACGTATCGTTTGGCAAGTGATCTGGAAAAAATCCTGACCGGAGAAAATGCAGCCAAACCGTCTGGTGTCATCGGTACTACCTTCACCAAATTGGCTGCAGGCGAATTACGGGAACGCGTCAGGCAACGTCTGAACGAACGTGGATTTACCCAGATTGCCAACCAAATGAGCCAAGCCATGCTCGGTACCGTTAACGGTGTCTGTGGGCAATTATTGACGCGCTTTGCTTTTGAAGCCGGTTTGTCACCGCATCTCAAGGTAATTGAAGAAGCCGAAGCCAAGCATTTATTTAGTCTTGCTGTCGAACAGACGCTTACGGTACAAACAGTTCAGGAGATGAATGAGTTGGCTTTTCGTCTCGGACAGGTTGATCAGATGACCGGTCAAGTTACCTGGAAAAACGTCATAAAAAACATTGCCAATACTGCCAGAGCCAACAATCAGTCTGTCGAGCAGATTAAAAGCAGTGGCATAATCAGTGCCGATTCCTTGTTGGCATTCTTTCCCGAACCCATTAAAACCGATCTTGATGCTAAGCTCTATAAAGCAGTGGAAGCAGCTATTACTCTACTCAAAGACAATATTGACAAGGGTATAGACGCAACCAAAGGCACAAAGGCTTATCTGGATATGTTGCAGGGCTTTGTTGTAGCCATTAAGCAGCATAATTTGGCTTGGTCGTATTGGGTAAAATTATCAAAAGAATCTGCGACTAAGAAAAGCCAGGCAGCCTCCGATGCCGTGCAACTTGTTGCCGCTGATTTTGAACGCCACCAACTCTTGCATGCCGACATCAGGCACTATTGTGAGCAGATTTTTACTATTGCTGCACTGGCATTGTCTGAGTTTCAGAATTACAAAAAAAATCGTGGGCTAATCGATTTTACCGACCAAGAACACTTACTTTATAAGGCTCTGGAACATCCTGTCGTTCAAGAAGTATTATTGGATGAACTCGACCTGCTGTTAGTTGATGAGTTCCAAGATACCAGTCCGATGCAACTGGCACTGTTCTTACGTTTGGCCAAGCTTGCCAAAAAAGTCATCTGGGTAGGCGACGTGAAACAAGCTATTTATGGGTTCAGAGGGTCTGATCCGGAACTGATGCAAGCCATTCTTAAACATTTGGAAACTCATGGAGGAAAAACCGAGCTACTGGAAACTTCCTGGCGTTCACGCCCCGAACTGGTTAGTTATGTCAATGAATTATTTGTTCCGGCTTTTGCTAATACTTTGCCAGAGGATAGGGTTGCACTAAAACCCAAACCAGGCAGTCAAAATCTGGCACAAACAACGCTTGAACATTGGCAATTAGTCGGTAGCAATAAAGAAAAACGTGCACTGGCGTTAGCGAAAGGTGTACAGGAATTCATAAACAGTAAATATCAGTTGCTTGACAAAGATAACGGTCAACTAAGAACCGCCGACTATGGTGATGTCGCCGTTTTATGTCGTAGTAATGTTAACCTGGCATTAATTGCTGAGACCTTAGCAAGCTTCGATATCCCTATCAGTCGCAGTCAAGCGGGGTTACTCAGCACGCCGGAAGTTGCTTTAGTATTGGCTGCCATGCGTTATCTGGTTGATACCTCCGACAGTCTGGCGACCGCCGAAATTATATGTTTAACCCAGGGAAAAACACCCGAAGATTGGCTGCAAACGCGCTTGGATTATCTTGCCAGTGAACCCAGACAGGGCAAATGGGGTGAAGATGTTCCCTTATTAAGCATCCTGGCCATTCAAAGGACAAGGGTTCAGTATTTAACGCCGTCGGAAGTGATGAGTCAGGCAATTCACTCCGCTGATATCCGACATGTGATTCTAAGCTGGCAAACTGACACTGGACGGGCTAAACAGCGCCTATTAAATATCGAGCAATTATTGGATTTTGCGGAATCTTATGAAAATCTATGTGCTAATGAAGGTCATGTCGCCACAGTGACTGGCTTATTATTATGGTTGAACCAACTGGCTAAGGATGATGAAGATTTGCAATCAGCAGATCAGCAAAATAATGCAGTTCAACTGTTAACCCATCATGGCGCCAAAGGCTTGGAATGGCCGGTAGTGATTGCTCTGGATCTGGACACCGATATCAAGAACAACTTATGGGGCTTATCTGTTAAAGCGGATAATGATAACCTGGATATTACCCAGCCGTTAAAGGGTAGAAGCCTGCAATATTGGCTATGGCCTTTTGGAAGTCAAGCCAAAGGCATTTCGGTTAAAGACTTGGTTGAACAATCCGAACAGGGTAAGGCCGAACAATGCCGCGCATTGGAAGAAGCTAAAAGATTGCTTTATGTTAGCCTGACACGCCCAAGAGATTGCTTAATTGTTGCGTTAAAAGATACCCAAGGTGAATGGTTAAACAGTCTGGCCGCCGAATGGATGTTACCGAACACTTTAGAGGAAAAAGAATTGCTCTTGCCGGTCAGCAAGGCAAAAATTCCGGTGGCATATAAAACGCTGTCGCAGGATGAGACGCCTGAAATCTGTTTGACACAACACCCAGGTCCACATTGGTTTGAAAACATAACACCTATCCAAATCAAATTACCTGCAAAACTTTCGCCTTCATCAATCCCCCCGTTGCAAAATGCCAGTATTGGCGAAACAATTGTTTTGGGTGACAGAATCAGTTTGCAAGGTACACCCGAAATGGCCAATTTAGGTGAAGCCATTCATGCGTTGATCGCCACTTATATTATTAACAATCCAGCTAAGCCTGAAATTTTGGCCGAACAAGTGCTTAGTAGTTATGCCGTAACAGAACATATTAGTATTGAAGATGCCCTAAGCTGTGTAACACGATTCCAAGGGTTTATTGAGCACAATCTTAAAGCCTTATCGACCCAAGTCGAATACCCGATTGAATATCAACTCCCCAACGGCCAGTCAGCCAGCGGTTGGATTGATGCGTTAATCGAAACTGAGCAGGGTTATATCATTATTGATCATAAATCCAACCCTCAATCCAGTGCAACCCAACAAGAAGTGGCATTGAAATACTCAGGTCAATTGGCACTCTACAAAGCAGCGGTGGAAGCAGCTACTGATAAGCCTGTTGTTGGTTGTTGGATTCATTTTGCAGTGACCGGTGCGGCTTTAAAAGTGAATGTATGATTTATTCGAAGGGTCTATAAAGTATAAAAAATTAATAATTATTTTTATATTAAAAAATTCGGACTAAAAAATATAATAGCTAAAAATGTACTCTAAAATATTTAGTGTAATTTCATTTAGTGAGATTATAAATATAATTTCACTAATAACATACTGCTGTTAATATGTTATTTTGTAGTTACAGAATTTTAGATAAAGTAAATTACTATAATAAACGTAACAACTACTTATGTAAATTAAAAGATGACATTAATAGTATAATTGCGTACTATTCGCTATTATATTTAAGTCTAATATTAACTATAATTTAAGTGCAAATAAATTGTCGATCTATAAATAAAGTGTATTAACTAAATTCAGGAGATTTAAAATGTCAAAAATTGAAATTCACGGTGAAGGTGTTTGGGTTTTATTACAAGATTTAGATCAGGAAACAGCAAGTAATTATGCTTCCAAGGGGCAACTAACAAGTGATGAATATGATAACTTTACGGATGAATGCGATGGGAATGGGTCTGGATTTTATGGGAGTGCTTATGTCACAGTTGATGATATTGAAATAGGTACTGTTGAAGCTATTATTAATATGGGTAAATACTTATCCAAAGGATCTATTTTAGCCGAGGGGTTAACGAAAGAACTAAAGTTGAATATTGAAAATGGACTTGTCGATGTACAAAGCCAAGACGGTATTTTTGTTTCTGTAGAAATTCCTGACTACACCATTTCAGAAGATGGGGTTCCTTCCCGTGATTTTATTGAAGATTTTATTCAATCAATTGTATTTGATGAAGATTGTTGTGCGTATAGCTTAACTGACTGGAATGGCACTGATTTTGAGGATGACAATCAAGATACTAGGAGCGATCAAAATCTATCTTTATTTTATCAAGGAAAACAGTATGATATTGAAGTAACTGGCGAAGATGAAGATGAAGATGAATGATTTTAGACCAAGATAAAATAAAAAAAACTTTATAGCATGCGAAAAGGGAGTGCATTGCACTCCCTTTTTTCTATGTTCTAGTCTAAAGCCGTTATTTTCAGATTTGCCTTTTTATTAAAGTTTTGGCCCTGTTGTTATATTCTTAATATTTATATTTACAAATAAGATAACAAAAAATGGCGCAGTGAAAGCTAGATAATTTTAAAAATATAAAGTGCATTAACTCTTTAGGTTAGAAAAAAATGCCAAGAATATGGAAGGTTTCACATAGTGATATCGATACCGATGATCACTCAATTCTGATTGAAAATAATTTACTTGCAATAGGTTGCTTAAATCGATTTGAAAAAGGAAATACAACGATACGTGATAGATTTTTAGCTATTGATGAGGGAGATTATTTTTATTTAGTCAAAAGTGGGAATATTATTTTATTAGGCCAATTCGGAAACAAAATCATCCCGCCATTAATAGTTAAAAATAATCATGTTTCCAAAAACAACAGAGATATACAACTATCTAGCGGAATTGAAGGCTGGCTATGTCGCGAGATTAATATTATCAAAAAAGTCATTTATCCTAATGAAAATGTAAATTGTGCTGATAAAGTAAGGCAATTAGGGTACATGCCATCCGGCCAAACACTGGTATTTGAAGTGCCTGACAACGCACTTTCAGAATTCGAGTCAGATTTACTAAAACCCGTTTTTGACTTTAATTTGGAAGATTTGAAAATTTCTACACTATGAATGACTGCTATAAATACAACTAAAACTTCAGAGCAAGAGATAAAGCTAATGATTGCACTTAATCAAATATTTTTTGGCCCACCAGGAACGGGTAAAACATCCCTTCGGCAGATGATCTTAGACAAATGTATGTTTACCATCAATATTTTTCTGCAAAGCGTGTTGCCTTGATTTATCCAAGCTCAGATGAAAAAACTACA
>CAILCX010000116.1 GCA_903832775.1 uncultured Methylobacter sp.
CCAGCCACCGTTGGGTGTAGCCGATATCGGCACGATTGTTTGTGCGTGTTTTAATGTCGGTGAAACAACCATTAAAACTGCCATCAGGGATAAAGGTTTAAAAACACATCAGGAAGTTGGGAGCTGCCTTAAAGCCGGAACCAATTGCGGGTCTTGTGTGCCAGAGATCAAGGCTTTGTTGTGAGTAAGGAGATTAATTTCTGGCGCGAATGATGTAAGTTGGTATATCAACTTTCACTGGCCCGGTAAATTAATTGCTTACATCTTTGGTACAAGTGTTAATAATTAATGCCTTCGTATAGAATAGTTTGTTTTTGTTCAGGCTGGCTTGATGCGCATTCATTCACTCCCCACTCAATTGGTTAACCAGATTGCGGCAGGTGAGGTGGTCGAAAGACCTTCATCAGTAGTAAAAGAATTGGTCGAAAACTGTTTTGATGCTGGCGCAAGCCATATTTTTATCGAGATAGAACAAGGCGGTGCGAGACTGATTAAAATCAGGGATAACGGTTGCGGGATTTATAAAGAAGATTTACCGTTAGCATTATCACGACATGCAACCAGTAAAATTTCCAGTTTAAAAGATCTTGAACAAGTAGTCAGCATGGGTTTTCGCGGTGAAGCGCTGCCAAGCATCAGCTCGGTTTCAAGACTTACCCTGATTTCACGGATTAGCGATGCCGATTGTGCCTGGAAAGTGATTGCTGATGGCACCGAAGACAATTTTGATCCGCAACCTGATCCACATCCGCAAGGTACCACGATTGATGTGCGCGACCTGTTTTACAACACGCCTGCCAGACGTAAGTTTTTAAAGACCGAAAAAACCGAATTTGCCCATATTGAAACATTGATACAACGTATGGCATTAAGCCGTTTCGATATTGGCTTTACCTTGTTGCATAATCAAAAAGAAATACTTAACTTAAAACCTGCAGAAACAGATGCCGAGCAGGAACAACGCATTGCCGGTATTTGTGGCTCGGCTTTTATCGAAAATTCGGTAAAAATTGATTTTGCAGCTTCGGGACTGAGTGTTACCGGTTGGGTGGGATTACCGACTTTTTCACGAAGTCAGCAGGATATGCAGTTTTTTTATGTTAATGGAAGATTGGTTCGGGATAAATTAGTCTCACATGCTATCAAGCAAGCCTATCAGGACGTTTTGTTTCATGGTCGGCATTCGGTTTTTGTGTTGTATTTGTCGCTTGATCCGGCCTTGGTTGATGTCAACGCACATCCTGCAAAACTGGAAGTTAGATTCAGGGAAGGGCGGTTAGTACATGATTTTCTTTTTTCAGCCTTGCATCGTTCGCTTGCCGACATAAGGCCGGGAAAAAACATAATCGAACTGCCGGTACAGGCTCATCAGGTTACGAGTGCAGGAGTGAAGGAGGTAGAGGAAAGCAGAGAACTATTTTCTGGCGATCGTGTAAGCCAACAATCGAAGCCCACTTCCGAGCTTAAACCAATTTATAATCCACGCCCTCCACAGCAAGGTTCCTTGCCGTTGCAGGTAGAAGAAGTTGTCAATGCCTATGCATCTTTGTATCCAAAGCCTGAGTCAGTTGCGCAACCGATACCTTCAGACCCGAAGCCGTTGGGAAATGCAATTGCGCATTTGCATAATATTTTTATTCTGGCTGAAACGGTCAGCGGAATTATTTTGGTCGATACCCACGCAGCTCATGAACGGATCACCTATGAGCGCTTAAAACAACAATACCAAAATGGCTCGATACCCAGTCAACCCTTATTACTGCCGATTAAAATAAAAGTCAGTACGGCAGAGGCCGATTTAGCTGAGCAAGAACATGAATTTTTTATGTCGCTGGGTTTTGAACTTAACCGTTCCGGCCCGGAAACCCTCGTGCTGCGTTCAATTCCGGTTTTGTTAGGTAATACCGATCTTGAAACTTTGATTCGCGATGTGTTGTCCGATATGACCGAGTATGGGATGAGTCGGCGGATTCAGGATAAGTCTAATGAAATTTTGTCTACTGTAGCGTGTCATGGTGCTGTAAGGGCGCGTCGTCGCTTAACCGTTGATGAAATGAATGCTCTATTGCGGGATATGGAGCAAACAGAAAGAATAGGGCAGTGCAATCATGGCAGACCTACCTGGATTGCCTTGTCGACTCAAGAGCTTGATAAATTCTTTTTACGTGGGCAGTAAATTTATTGATATTAATAATCTAAATGTTCAACTCATGCAAAATCTACTAAACCCTCCTGCCATTTTCCTGATGGGACCTACTGCATCGGGAAAAACGGCTTTATCGGTGCAGTTGGCCCAGGCGCTTAACGGAGAGATCATCAGTGTCGATTCAGCCTTGGTATTTAAAGGCATGGATATCGGTACCGCTAAGCCTAGTCAGGCAGAAAGAGGCGGTATTCCCCATTATTTGATAGACATACTCGATCCGGTGGAAGTCTTCTCTACGGGGCAGTTTAGAAAACAGGCGCTGGTCTTAATGGATGATATAACGGCCAGAGGTAAAGTCCCGATATTGGTCGGCGGTACCATGTTGTATTTTAATGTTCTAAATAGCGGACTTGCTGTATTGCCCGAAGCCGATTCGGCTGTTCGTGCCATACTTGATAGGGACTTGGAGAACTTGGGAAAAGAGGCTTTACATCAGAGACTTGCCAAGATAGATCCTGTTGCGGCGGCGAGAATTCATCCGAATGATCCGCAACGCGTCCAGCGTGCCCTGGAAGTGTATGAAATTAGCGGTAAACCGTTAACCTCTTTTTTTACCGCCGCCCAAGAGCAGGACATTCCCTATCAAAAAATTAAACTGATTATCGCCCCGCAAGATCGAATGCTGTTGCACGACATCATTGCAAAACGCTTTATAAGCATGCTTGAGCAAGATTTTATAAAAGAAGTAGAAGCGCTTTATCAACGTGGCGATTTGACAGAAAAAATGCCTTCAATCAGAGCTGTTGGCTATCGGCAGGTCTGGTCTTATCTGCAAGGTGAATATGATTTTGATACTATGACTGAAAAAGCCATTATTGCCACACGGCAACTGGCCAAGCGTCAGTTCACTTGGTTGCGCAGGGAAAATGACGCGATAAATTTTATTACCGGGCAACCCGATCTTTTAGAAAGCGTGTTGGCGGAAATTAAATCCGCTATAAAAACTGCGTCAAACACTCGATAAAATCAGAAAAAATGGTAGAGAATTTTTTCCGTAGGTTCAATTAAGGAGTGGTTTTATAGTCGACAACCTAAACTTAATACATATGCACAGCAAGCCAGATCGTATCAAGGTCGGGATGTGTCCATTCAACACGATGCCGGGTATGGGCCGGAATCAATAGATAATCGCCGACGTTTAAATGAAAGGTTTGATTATGTTTTTCGTAAGCAATAATTGCCTGTCCCTGAATTAGCAAGATCCATTCATCCTGGGTTTGGTCGTACCATTCTCCTGTCGGTGATATATGACCTTTGGAGACAATTCGTTCAATAGCGACTTTATCTCGTTTGAAGAGACTTTCAATGAGTTCTTCCGGTAAAGTTTCAGGGATGTTTCTGAAAATATTACTGTTAATTTTATTCATCTGTTTTATACGAATTTTTCAGTGGTGATTTTTATGAATTCAAGGGGTGAATGGTATTGTATAATGGGTCTTTTTGGTAGGCAGGCATGCTCTTACTATCTATATTGACGGTTTATTAGGGTCAGGATCGGGAGGGCTATGATACTGAAATCATTGGCGGTAACACATGGCAATTCAACAGTTGCTATAATCGGCGGTGGCCCGGCTGGACTGATGGCTGCAGAAGTATTGAGTCAGGCAGGTTTTAAGGTTGATCTTTATGATGCTATGCCTTCTGTAGGACGAAAATTTTTGTTGGCAGGAAAAGGCGGAATGAACATTACCCATTCTGAATCTTTTGATGGTTTTTTGTCTCGCTACGGTAGCCGTCAATCTTATATAAAAGCGATGCTGGAAGTTTTTGGTCCTGAGTCTATAAGGGATTGGCTAAAAGTTTTGGGTTTTGAGACTTTTATCGGCTCTTCAGGCAAGGTATTCCCCGTTGATATGAAGGCGGCACCCTTGCTGCGTAAATGGCTGCATAGATTGCGTGAAAATGGCGTTAGTTTTAATATGCGTCACCAATGGCTGGGCTGGGATGACGGTTTGTTGCGTTTTTTAACGCCGGATGGTGAAAAAAAAATTCGTGCAGAAACTGTTGTTTTGGCTTTGGGTGGTGCTAGTTGGGCAAGGCTTGGTTCTAATGGTGCTTGGGTACCCATGTTAGCTGAGCGTGGAATTTCGGTTACGCCCTTAAAGCCATCTAATTGTGGCTTTGATGTTGGATGGAGTGATGTTTTCCGAAGCCGTTTTGCTGGCCAGCCATTAAAATCAGTAGTGGCTTCATTTATCGATTCTTCAGACACCCGCTTTTCTGAGTCGGGAGAATTGATTGTGACCGCTCAAGGTGTCGAGGGGAGTTTGATTTATAAGATGTCGGCCCTATTAAGGGAACAGATTATAGGAACCGGGGCGGCCATGATTTATCTGGATCTTGCTCCTGATAGGGATAAACAGTTTTTGATAGACAGGCTTTCCATGGCGCGAGGAAAAAATTCCATGGGAAATCATTTACGTAAGCGTATTGGTGTTGACGGTGTAAAAGCTGGTTTGCTCAGGGAAGTATTGTTTAAGGAAGAGTTTTCTGATCCTGTTCGTATTTGCGATACGATAAAAGCTATGCCGATTAAGTTGCTTGCACCAAGACCCATTGATGAAGCCATCAGTAGTGCCGGTGGTGTTAATTTTGAAGCGCTTGATGCGCAATTAATGTTACGGTCGATGCCCGGCGTTTTTTGTGCAGGTGAAATGCTGGATTGGGAAGCGCCAACCGGTGGCTATTTATTAACAGGTTGCTTTGCCAGTGGTTATGTTGCTGGATTGGGCGTTTTGAACTGGTTAAAAAATAATTAGATATAAAAGAAACTCTATATTGGTCAGTTAAAGGTTTACCTTGCTATATTGTTAGAATCTGCCGAATTGTTACAAATATACTAAAATTTCAATAAATAACACCGGGTCAGAGTCTATATCAATGCAAAAGGCACGAATATTACAAATATTTATCAAGGAAATGTATAAGGGCTGTTATGAAAACTCCAAAAAGTATTGAACCCTTGGTGCGGGATGGTTTGGTTGACGAGGTGCTTCGTCCGCTAAAGAGTGGAAAAGAGGCCTCTGTTTATGTTGTTTTGTCTGAAGGTGAGATTCGTTGCGCGAAAGTTTATAAAGATGTTAATAAACGCGGTTTTCATAAGCAGGCTCAATATCAGGAAGGACGTAAGGTAAGAAATACTCGTCAAGCTCGGGCCATGGAGAAAAATTCTCGGTTCGGCCGTCAGCAGCAAGAAGAGGTTTGGCAAAATGCCGAAGTTGACGCTTTATATCGTCTTGCAGCAGCAGGCGTCAGGGTTCCCAAGCCTTATAATTTTGTCGAAGGCGTTTTGTTGATGGAGTTGGTTACCGATGAACACGGTAGCGCCGCGCCAAGACTTAACGACCTTGTCCTCAGCCACGAACAGGCGCTGGACTATCATGGTTTACTTATAAAGGAAGTCGTCAGAATGCTTTGCGCCGGATTGGTACATGGCGATCTTTCCGAATACAATATATTAGTTGATGCTGACGGCCCTGTTATTATTGATTTACCCCAAGCCGTTGATGCAGCGGCTAATAATAATGCTGCCCGGATGCTGGAGCGCGATGTGGCTAATTTGGCCGATTACTTTGGCCGCTTTGCTCCTGAGTTACTGCTAACTCAATATGGTAAAGAAATTTGGAAGCTCTATGAAAGTGGTGAGTTGAACATTGATGTTGTTTTGACCGGCCGTTTTCAGGGTAGCAGTAAAAAGGCTGATGTTAGTAGTGTCATGCGCGAAATTAATGATGCCAGAGATGAAGCCATACGTCGTCGTTACGAGGGTGAAGATTAATGGTTAGCGAAATTATGACTGAAAAACAACCTGAAAATCCTTTGCATGGTATTACTCTGGAAGCGTTGCTGACAGAGTTGGTTGCTACTTATGGCTGGAATGAACTGGGTAGATTAATCGACATAAGATGTTTTAATCATGAGCCCAGCATCAAATCGAGTTTGAAGTTTTTAAGAAAAACGCCATGGGCCAGAAAGCAGGTTGAGGGGCTGTTTTTAATAGATAAATAGCTTTCTGGGGTCGTCTTGCAATTCATTTTTTAATTAACATGTGTACCCCATTATTATTTGGGAATAACTGTTTGGTTAATGATTGAAACGGAATTTTTTGGAGCGGTTAATTCAGAAGCGCGGAAGATTATTACTTAATACGCCAGTCAACTCAAAATAATTTAAGTTGCCTGGCGTTATAATAAATAATTAATTGTTAATTAAAAATTATTTTTTAGGTTCAGCAGCGGGTGCCGCAGTTGCGGGTTCAGCTACTTTGGCAGGTTCAGCAACAACAGCCGGTTTTTCTTCGACCGCTTGAGTTGTTGTAGCGCCTTCTGCTGCTTTAGCTGGTTCAGCTGCTGGTGTGGCTGCTTCTGCAGGTGCTGCAGGTTGCTCTTGGGCAACAGGCGCTGCATCAGTTTTAGGTTTTTCGTCAGTTAACGGAACCAGAATCTCTACCTTGGCTTGTTTACGCAAGGTTTCAATCATATCCTGAACTTTTTTACGTTGCAGGAAAGGTGTCAGTTGTTCTTTAACAGCTTCCAAAGGTGGAGGTGTTAACGGACGGGAATCTTCTTTTAAAATCACATGATAACCAAACTGTGTTTTAACAGGAACTTTGGTGTATTTGCCTTTTTCCAATGTAGCGACTGCTTCAGAGAAAGGAGCAACCATTTGGCCTGCAGAAAACCAACCTAAATCACCGCCGTTTTGCGATTCTTTAGCATCCAGAGAATTTTTGTTGGCTAATTTGCCAAATTCTGCGCCTTTATCCAATTCAGCGATCAATTTTTTGGCTTCATCTTCAGTTTTAACCAGGATATGGCTCGCTTTATATTCAGTACCCTTTTCAGCGTTAATTTTGCTGTCATATTCAGCTTTGATTTCGGCTTCAGTTACAGGGTTGGCTTTGATGAAGTTTTGCAAATCCGCTTGTGTCAATAAAGCTTTTTTAGCAGTTTCTAACTGTGCAAGTAATTCAGGTGAGTTTTCAAGTTTCTTTTGTGTTGCATCCTGAACCAGTAATTCACGTTGAATCAGTTCTTCAATCAGTTTTTCTTTTGGAAAATTTTGACCGTGGCTACGCTCGGCAACTTCTTTTTCCAATGCGGCCAGGGAAGATTTGGGAATATATTGGCCGTTTACAACAGCAATTGCATCGGCTTTATCAACTATTGGAGCAACGTTGGCAGCAGGAGTAGTAGATGTGCTGCCAGTAGTTGTAGTTGGTTTATCACAACCGGCAAGCAATGCAGTACCGACAATAAGTAAGGGGATAAATTTCTGTTTCATTTATAAACTTCCTTTAGTTTCTTCAGAGGGTGAGAGAGCATTAATGCCTAAGGCATGAATTTGTTGTTTCATCATATCGCCCAGCGCGTTATAAACAAGCTGATGCCGCTGAACTAAAGATTTCCCTTCAAAACTTTCAGCGACGATGGTGACATGATAATGACCGCCGCCACTACGAGCGCCGGCATGGCCGGCATGAGCGGCACTGTTATCAATGATTTCTAGTAGCTCAGGTTTGAAAGCATCGTTTAACAGTTGTTTAATTAACTCGGATGTCATTGTGGAAAGACCTTTTTAAATGGTTTAACGATAACCTGGGCATATACCCCGGCTTCAATGTAAGGATCAACGTCTGCCCAATGTTGAGCGTCAGTTAAGCTTTCAAACTCGGCAACTACTAAACTGCCGCTAAATCCGGCGACTCCCGGATTTTCACTGTCAATTGAAGGATGCGGACCGGCCAAGACCAGTCGTCCAGCATCCTGTAATTTCTGTAATCTTTTGATATGCTCGGGACGAGCTATCAGGCGTTTTTCCAGGCTATTAGCAATATCTTCACTGATAATGGCGTACAGCATGAGTTATTCCTCTGTATCAGGTACGTACTTATATAAAAAAATCATTTGCACAAAAATAAAAACAACCATTAAAGCCGGTACGCCAAAAGTTTTAAAGGTTACCCAATCTTCAGTGTTGTAATTGTACATCACATACAGGTTTATAAAGCCCACACTGATGAAAAAACAAGCCCATAAGGTATTTAAACGTTTCCAGATCAAAATCGGTAAGGTCAGACTACCGGACAACATTTTTTCAATAAAGGTTTTTTTGCCAATGAACTGACTGCCCAAAAACGCAATCCCAAATAGCCACTCTATAATTGATAATTTCCATTTGATAAATTGTTCATCCTGCAAATATAAGGTCGCACCGCCCATGACGACAACCAGTCCCAGCGTGATCCATTGCATGGTTTCAACCTTGCGGTATTTAAACCAGGCGAAAGCTACCTGAATAATAGTTGCCGCAATGACAACAGCAGTCGCCACGTAAATATCGTAAACTTTAAACGCAATAAAAAATAAAAGTATAGGGAAAAATTCGAAAAGCTGTTTCATATTAACTTAGGGTAAGGGTGATCAGGCGTAAAAATCTATACCTGTAATCAATTGAGTACGTTGATCTTGCAATGGAGCATTAAATTCTCGTGAGTAAGCAGAAAGGGCTCTTAAGGTTCGCGAGTCAGTGGGTTTAATGAGGCTGTTATTTGTAAAATCAACCTCTATACCGGTATTTTTTAGTGTTTGTTTGATTTCATCTGGTGAAGACGGCTGATTTGCGGATTTGCCAGCTGCCTGCTTTGCGTTATTTAGCTCATTATTTTGCTTACTATTATTCCTGTCAGTTTTCTGATTAAGGTTTGTCGGCGAAAAAATTAATGATGAACTATGGATTCTCATATCTACAGCGAGTGATTACGCAAATTTTGCAACAGTTCATTGTAAAATTTTTAGTCTGTAATGTACATGCTTGAATAGCTATTTCTGCTAGAATAAACATTATTTTGGAGTAAATCTGTGGATAAAAATTCTCAAACACAATTAGAAGCAGCGGCGTTCAGAAGCTTGATCAGTCATTTGCAGAAAAACACCGACGTTCAAAATATCGATTTAATGATATTAGCAGACTTTTGCAGAAACTGTCTTGCTAAATGGTATCTCACCGAAGCACTAGAGCAGGGCATAACGATGGATTACGATCAAGCCAGAGAAGTGGTTTATGGTATGCCTTATAGCGAGTGGAAGGATAAATTTCAATCCGAAGCAACGGCTGAACAACTTGCTGCCTTTGAAAGCAAACAACAAGCTAAATTATGATGACTGAGAAAATACCTTTTGATGCGATTTTTTCTGGCGTTATTGGCCAAGATTATGAGTTACTCAATTTAATCTGCCCGTTAGCAACCCAAATGAGCCAACTTGTTGGTCTTGCGGCTGCAGATTATGCTGTGCAAGCAACTGAAAATGTTAATGTTGTAGAGTTAGGTGGTGGTACTGGAATTACAACCCTGGCGTTATTATCAGCATCTGATAAATTTAATATCTTAAGTATTGATAACGAACCCGTCATGCAGAAGCAAGCCAAACAACATCTGGATGAATGGGTTAAGCAAGAAAGGTTGGCATTTTGTGGTGATGATGCGTTGACGGCACTAAAAAACATAGCGACTAGCAGCGTCGAAATAGTGGCTACTGCTTATACCTTACATAATTTTTTAAATATTTATCGTAAAGAAGTCATACAGGAAATTTATAGAATATTAAAACCTGGAGGGCAATTTATTAATGGTGATCGCTATGCTTTGGACGATCTTGATAAACAGATTCGCCTCATACAAAACGAAGTCAGCGGCTATTTTAAGGTTTTGCCTCAGCTTGATAAATTGGATGTCATGGAGCATTGGATCGTTCATTTATTTAGCGATGAATCAGAAAATCATATTATGCGTGAAGCGGTAGCATTAGCTGAGCTAAGTGCAGCCGGATTCTCGCAAATCAATCTTACTAATCGACGTGAAGTCAATGCGCTGGTGACAGCCATAAAGCCTGAGCTATAAAGTTACTTATGAAAAACAGTCTCAAAATCAGCTTGTTGCTTGTCATTATCATATTGCTAAGCGGCTGCGCCAGTTTTGGCAAAGGCATAGCAGAAGCTTTTCTTGAAAAACAGCAGGCTGTCGATACGCGCCTATGTGAAATTCGGGGCAAGCCATTTAAAGGACTCTCGCCTTTTCTGGGCAATAAGCCGGGTAAAATGAAGGTCCTGATGGTTCATGGGGTAGGGGATCATTTACCGGGTTATACCACTCAATTCCTGGAAAAACTCGCCAAGGAACTGGACCTCACTGCAATGGCCGCGCAGGTCAAAAATATTACACTAACAAGTCGAATTGATACGACTAAAAATTTGGGTAATTTAAGAATTACCCGATTATTAAGCAAAGACAGGGTTAAAGAATTACTGTTTTATGAATTAACCTGGTCTGTAATTACTGCCAAGCAAAAAGAGGTGTTGGCTTATGATAATTCGGGTGAATATTCGTTTCGCAGAGCTGAAGTCAATAATTTGATGAAGAAGTTTTCCAACGATACCAGTCCTGATCCCATTATTTATTTGGGAGAAAGTCGGGAAGATATACTGGTTTCTTTTGGTCAATCTTTCTGCTGGATGACTAAAAGCAAGTGGAATGAATTACCCGATGATGTTTCTCAAGCCTGTTCATTTAATGATGATACGGCGGCAGAGAATGCAAAGATTGACCAGTATTCGTTTATTTCACACAGCCTGGGTAGTCGCATCACTATTGATGGCATGCAACGTATTGCTTCCTTGCTGTATACGCGAGATCCAGATTTTACTCAGGCCCTAAAGGATAAGGTAATTCCGGTTTATATGCTGTCCAACCAATTGCCTATGTTGCAGTTAGGTCGTCAATTGCCTGAGGTGAGTAATCAAAAAGCTGCTTTTTGTCAGTCGAATGGCGAAAAATATAATCAACGGATGTTAGCTAAAATGCCCATTATTGCCTTTAGTGATCCTAATGATTTATTAAGTTATGCAATACCCCATGGTTTTGTAGAAAAGTACCTCGATTCAAGGTTATGTACTGACGTTACAAATATCAACATTAACATCGCGAATGTTTTTGATGCGTTCGGAATGGGAAAATTCGCTAACCCTCTTGAGGCGCATGTGGGTTACGATACCGATGATAGGGTCGTGGCGTTAATTGCCAAAGGTATTGGCAATGTAAACACAGCTAAGGTTGTTTCGGAACGTTGTCAATGGACTGAGACAATAGATTAATGTTTCCAAGAATAGAAATGGGTTGGTACTTTTTCAACCCAACATCCACCTAAAAACGCATGCAAGAATAGGGTGCCTCACCTTTGCAAATACCCCAAAAACTGCCAAAATTTCCTTCGTTACTAGGTTTCCAGCTTTCCGAAAAAGCTTCAAAAACTACGCCGCCCCAGCCTTTTTTAGTGAGTTTCTTAAAAGTGGATTTAACGACCAGCTCTTGATTTTTTTGGCCAGCAACACTGCAATGCTGCTGGGTGCGTTTGTTAATTTCAGTGCCACCTTCAGGGCCATTGGGCCAACCAAATTCAGTTAGCGTTAGTGGCTTATCGGGATAAGTCCTATGAACATCTTCAAGTCTAGCGATATGAAAATCTGCGGCTTTTTCTGCCGGCGTACACGGAAAAACACCGGAATGTTTGTTTTCCCACCAGGGAAAAATATTGATCCCGATCCAATCGACTTGCGCACCAAAATTGGTTTGATGACAAGGTGAAACCCGGTTGCACCATTCCCACCAGGTATCAATGGTAGTGATGGGTTGAGTTACGCCTGCTTTGTGTAACTCATCGATGCAACGAGTGATTTCGCCATCAAACTCATAATTGTGGCGGGTTCTGACTTCGGAACCGCAACTCAATTTGATAATGGTTTTTGGAAAGGCTTTTGCTACTTCGATACCTCTGGCGATAGATTTTGAATTAACGGCAATATCATTATCGAGCCAGATAATCGCTATGACTTTAAGATGCCGGGCTTCCGCTGCGGCAAAAGTATGTTCCAAGCCATTCATCACGCCGTAAGTCATGATGCAGCGAAAAGGCGTTTCCTTGACTAAAGTGTCGAGTAGCTGATTAATTAATTCTTTGGATGGTTGCGCGCCGTAATCCGGATTAAGTTTGCCCACATAAGGACTAAATGCAGCGCATTGTAGGGAATCTTTAGGAACAGCTTTTGTCGGTTGTGAACGCGCTGAGGCGTTTTGGCAGATGAATATCGCGGTGGAAAGTGTAAGAAATAAAAGCAATTGTTTCATGGTGTCCTTGAAGTATTTAGGGATAATGTTATCCAATTCCTACCATTTTTTTCTGATAACGAAAAATGGAATCACGCAACCTGCCAAAATACATAAAATCAACACAGCCCAAGTTGTCTGTTGCCAGTCGACCGGATAAATATCTGCTTTAACCGGCTTGCTGATGCCGGGAATACTGGGTAAATCTACATCTCCACCATCGACTTTTAATTGCGCCTTCATGCCTTTTTCCATGTGTTGCGCTATTTCACAGTGCACCAGATAAGTTTTCTTCTGGCTGGGCACAATCAACGAAGCTTTTAATTCGCCCTGGCCGTAAAGTTCCAGATGAAACATGCCCTGTGGATAGAGATAGCCCGGCAAACCATGAATCATCAATTGATGGCGTATCTGGTCATCATTGATAAAGGTGATATTGATTCGGGAGCAGGGCGCAACGTCCCATTCCTGATTGTCAAAAGCAAACATTTTTCCAGGGAATTTTAACGCATGCTTCTGACCGGCATGAATGGTGATGTTAACGTCGCCGGAAATTTTCGGGCAATCTTTGGGCAGATTGTCGGTATTGGCATTCATTATCATGCCTTTTTCATCCATTTGCATGCTACCGTTATGCATCATGGTCATGGAGT
This sequence comes from uncultured Methylobacter sp., assembly GCA_903832775.1. Classification (GTDB taxonomy): domain Bacteria; phylum Pseudomonadota; class Gammaproteobacteria; order Methylococcales; family Methylomonadaceae; genus Methylobacter_A. The sequence goes on from CAILCX010000116.1 coordinate 13,019, forward strand.
CATCTGCTCTGGATATTTGGCAGTGTAAGCCCAGCAGGCAAAAGAGTATCAAAAATATTTTCATGACTTTTGTTTCCGCTTATAAATCAATATCATCAAAATAACCAGACCAATACCTAAACCGGTTGCCAAGCCAAACAGGATGAGTCGCAGATAATCAGGCTTTAACAAACCGGGTTCGCCCAATAGCGGCGCGAATTCGCCTTGCCCCCATACTGCCTGTTTTTTTGCGTAATAATCTTTATTAAAAACCTGATCAAGCAAAGCCTCATGCATTTTTGGCATGCCTTGCTCATCAAGATAAGGCTTATAGGCCAGTATCGCAATATTACCGCCCGGTTCCATGCCATCAGTGGTTGTGCCGGTCGGGACATGGTCATGAAACATCCATAAACCCGGGCCATAACTGTGTAAACCGTCGTTTCGGGTTTGCAAACGTAAATCAAGTCGTTGCGCCGGAGCAATATCGAAGACATCGCGGGTTATTTGCGTGGCTTCGGGTTGGTCGACGCCATCATAAGCAGTGATGGTAGCCTTATGACCGTGAATATGTAGAGCAACTAAAGAGCGCTGGGCATTAGCCACATGCAGTTTTATATCTTCGTTTTCATTGGCGACAATCAGGCTGTCTCTGAGCGTGTAAGGAAAAGAATGGCCGTTGAGCATGAAGTAGTTTTCAAAGGACTCAGTCATGTTGTATTCACGGCTCATCCTGTGCGCGATAAGTCTTGGATCGTTAGCCTCCTGAATAATTTTGGCCAGTTTTTTATCAACAGATTGATAATATAAATCATATTCCTGGCTGAAATATTTTTGGACGGCAACCGCAGGATGACGCACCTGGCCAGCGCCGATATTAAAGGTTTGCACCCAATTGTCGGGTTTGTTTTCTTCGACAATGAACAGGCCGTTTAAGCCCATCATATAATGTTGGGCGGTCTGTACGTGGCAATGGTAATACATTGAGCCGGTATGTCTGGGCTGGATTTCGTAGGTGTGGATTTTGCCGGGAAACACCGGATGTTCTTCCATGCCGTCATTATCGTCACCGGCGGGTGTTAGCCAGGAATGGTCAACGCCATGAAGATGTATGGTGTGCGGCAAATAATGGGTGTTTTCCAGCGTGATATAGACTTTGTCGCCCTGCTCAACCCGAATAACCGGGGACGGTGCGCGCAACAACGGATTGGCGACCAGGGAATTGAAGTTTTTAAGCGCCATGCCGCTGGATTTGGGAGCATAGACCCAAAGTCCTGGCTGAATACCGGGAGCAATGTCAAAAGTGTTAATCAGAAAGTCGCCGTCCGGACTGGCGCCGTTAAGTTCCACCACTTCCAGTTTGATGCGAATAATGTCAGGGTCGCCATCGCCATCCAGATCATCACTCATCGTTAACGCGTCCTGTGCAAAATGAGTTTGCATCAGCGTTTGCATCGAGACATTATTGGTGCCTTTGACCGACACAGCAATATCATAGGGGTTATCAGGTTCGCAGGAGGGCGAGGCTTCAATCTTTACGCCATCAATGACTTGTGCCTCACGCCATTCGGGATGTTCATTCGAGCAGGGTTTTTCGACGGCAACGGTTTCCCCGGTACGATTAAAAACAGTTGCAGGGGGCGTTAGTCCCGATTTCTGTAAGGTCGATGGAGCTAAATAAACGGCGCTAGCCGCTAAGCCGGAGATAACTACTATCAATAAAACGAACAGCGATCTTTTGCTCATATAACTAAAATGAAATCTATAAAGTGGTTGTATTGTAAATCTCCACCCTGTTAAAACCTAGGTGCATTTTTATTATGGCGTTGCTTAGAGGTGACGATATTTGTTTTCAGTTGGCTAGACTGACATTTTAAATAACACTATCAGGCAGTATACTTGTTATAATTTATTTAATTTCTCTAATGATCATCAGGTCGCTTACTCCAGATCTAAAGAGCATTAAGTTTTTTAGTCTTTATGGGTACAAATCTTTACCGGGTATTAATGCATGTCTAATTCAAACTCCTATAATCCTGATCTCGATTGGACCCAGGTAAGGGAAACATCAAAAATGCTTATTTTATCGGCTATTCAGGTAGAAGATATGTTGAATGAGGCTGATCTATCGGTCAATACTTTAACTGAGTCGTTTACTGCCATTGTTGAGAATATGCATGCCATTAATGATCATTTACTGACGTTGGATAACAGTAAAATAAGAGATGACGCCTTAGCCTGTTGTTCCGAAACAACCGATAAAATTCAGTCTTCGATTATTGCTTTCCAGTTTTATGATCGGATGCAACAATGTTTACAACATGTTACCTCTAATTTAAAAGGCTTATCTGAGTTGGTGGAAAGTCCTGATCGTCTTTATAACCCCTCAGAATGGCGGCAGTTTCAAACGCTAATTCGTGCCCGCTACACCATGGAATCAGAAAAACTGATGTTTGATGCTATCGTTGAAGGTAAATCAGTGAATGAAGCGTTGACGATAAAAAATACGCATCAGGAAGAAGATCAGTCCGACAATATTGAGCTTTTTTAATAAATCATGTCATTTACCCGATTAGTCATAATTTGTACCTTGTCCTTTTTGTTTGCCGGTTGCTCCGAGTTTTACGGATCACAACCGCCCGCGCCAATCTATGGCGGTCAGGCAAAGAGTCAAAAACCTGCTGCAAGCCCGCAAAAAAAATCAAAATCACATAAGACTCCCTCTAATGAAGTTGTTAAAATTCAGCCTCTTAAAGATATTTCAGTGATAAAGCCCGAGGCAATTCCTTCTTCCTTGCCACCGGCAGAACAGGTTCCGTTGGGAAGCATACCACCAGTCGAGCCTACCAAGGCTGCGGGGGGTTCTGAAATGTCGGAATCGGCTGCCCCAGCCGATATTGCTCCTGTTATAGAACCAAAACGGGAGCAACCCTTGCTGCTTTCTGCCCCGCCACCACCAGTGTCCTCGCCTGAATTAACCGCGTTTGAGCCCATGGAGGCTACAGCGTCAATGACGCCTGCAGTTGGTGCGCTGGTTTTGGCCGCGAATCAAAACAGTCAGAGAGGTGATCTGGAATTGGCGGCGGCATCGCTAGAGCGAGCCATCAGAATTGAGCCAAGAAATGCAAATTTGTATTATAAATTGGCTTTATTGAGATTAAAGCAGGAAAAACCCCGTTTGTCGGAAGATCTCGCCAAAAAATCTGCCTTATTGGCGGCTTCGGATAATAAACTGAAAAAACACTGCTGGTTGTTGATCGCTCATGTCAGAGAAATTCAGCAAAATTTTACCGGGGCAAAAGAAGCCCGGGCGAAGGCAGAGAATTTTTAAGCGCTACGTACTCAAAAAATATTGTTTCCTCCACGAAAAGCACGATATTTTAATGAGTCGCAGCGGTTTTAGGCTCATACATTTATGTCAATCATAAGCTCGCTAAAGAAGATGATGCTTTAGCGAGTGAAAGAGCAAAGCCGATGAATTACCAAGCTAAAACCCCACACCTTGATGACTTGATCTTCGATAATCGTTTCACGCGCGAGTTACCTGCAGACCCAGAAATCACTAACAATCGTCGTCAGGTACATGGCGCTTCTTATTCGCGCGTTCTGCCGACGCCCGTTAAACAACCTCAAACCGTAGCCTATTCCCATGAAGTAGCAGAGCTTCTGGGCTTGACGCGGGAAATTTGTGAATCAGCTGATTTTACACAGGTGTTTGCCGGTAATCGTCAATTAGCGGGTATGGATTGTTATGCGACCTGTTACGGCGGCCACCAGTTTGGCAATTGGGCGGGACAACTCGGTGACGGTCGGGCTATTAATTTAGGGGAAGTCTTAAACAGTAATGATGAGCATCTGACCTTGCAACTGAAAGGTTCAGGTGCAACACCTTATTCACGGAATGCAGACGGACTGGCAGTTTTACGCTCCTCGGTGCGTGAGTTTCTGTGCAGCGAAGCAATGCATCATTTGGGTGTGCCGACCACGAGAGCGTTAAGCCTTATTCTGACTGGCGAGGAAGTCATTCGGGATATGTTTTACAACGGCAATCCCAAAGCCGAACCGGGTGCAGTGGTTTGTAGGGTTGCGCCGTCCTTTACCCGTTTTGGCAGTTTTCAGATTCTTGCTGCCCGAAAGGATATTAACTTATTGAAGAAACTGGTGGATTTCACAATTTTTACCGATTTCCCGCATTTGGGTGAACCTTCCGTTGAGGTTTATCTCGCATGGTTTGAAGAAGTTTGTCAACGAACCGCAGAAATGATTGTGCACTGGCAGCGGGTCGGTTTTGTTCATGGCGTTATGAATACCGATAATATGTCGATTCTTGGCCTTACCATTGATTATGGTCCATACGGCTGGCTGGAGAATTATGACCCCAACTGGACACCTAATACGACTGATTCAGCTGAACGTCGTTATCGTTTTGGCAGTCAGCCGCAAATTGCTTTCTGGAATCTCGGGCAATTGGCCAATGCAATTTATCCACTTATAGAACAGGTTGAGCCGCTGCAACAAGCCATTAATGTTTATCAGCAGACCTTTGAGCAAGGCTGGCAATTAATGGTGGCCGCCAAGCTGGGGCTTAATGTTTATGATCCAGAGATCGATAATGAATTTAATACCGAGCTATTGGATTTATTGCAATTAGTTGAAACGGATATGACGATTTTTTATCGTAAGCTTGCGCTGTTGGTTATGGATAGTGAGCTCAGTAATGAAGTGTTGATGTTGCCTTTGCTGGATGCTTATTATGTTCCGGACCAATTAACCGAAGCTTACATTGTGCGACTTGGCAATTGGCTCAGGCACTATATTAAACGTGTTCAAAGTACAGGCGTCAGCACAGCTGAACGGCAAAAAACAATGAATGCAGCTAACCCCAAATATGTATTACGCAATTACCTGGCGCAACTGGCCATTGATAAAGCCGAGCAGGGTGATTTTTCAATGGTGAATGAGTTGCTGGAAATATTGCGTCATCCTTATGATGAACAGCCTGGTAAAGAAGATTTCGCCTTAAAACGCCCTGACTGGGCAAGACAAAGGGCCGGTTGTTCAATGTTGTCTTGCAGTTCTTGAGACTAAAAATCGCAATTGGTCTACTAAAGAAATGGAACAAATCAATATAATGTATTGATTTAGCAAATCAACCTTTAGTTCTAAAAATATTTCTATCCAAAGCCAGCTTTGGACTCCACGCCGGAGTTCGAAGCTGGCTTTGAACAAGTTGCGATGAGTGACTCTGACCTGATGATAATTGAGTTACTCAATTATCATTTAAAATACTGTTTTAATTGAAGAAAAAATTATGTGATGGGCTGTAACCAGATATTTCATTTAATACTTTTGTGTTTTTAGTGGATAAAACTACTGCGTAACATCAATTAATACTAAGCCTTATCATCAAATAACTGTTTTCTGATCAATTGATGCGTTGATTGTATTTTCTGATTATCATCCTGAGCATCCAGATGTCCGGTTTTTAGTCCCGATTCTTCAAGTTGGTTTTTCAGATAATCGAGATTGTGTTTAATGAGTTCAGCCGTTTTAAAACTGTTGCTTTTAAAAAAAGTATTGATAACCTCATTTCTGTAAGAAACCAGGCAATGAATGGTGCCGAGTTCTGGTGGTGTAATAGTGATATTAACCGACCAATCCTTATTACCGGCGTATTGGGTATTTTCTTTTTCCTGCTGGATTTCAACTCTGACCGATTCGGCCCGCTGTCTGTCCAGAAAGGGAATGTCGATGACCCAGACTTGCTTGGTACTCTCTTCTTTAGGTAACGACACTAACTGATCGAGTACAATTTTAGCAACGGTATTTTCGGTTTTAGTTTGTAGGTTTTTGAGCAGATCCAGCTCGACTGGATTCGGTGGCAGCTCACTTTGAGCAGAAAGCTCTTGCTTTAACGCGTCAATAAATTTTAGTAGATTAGCTTTAAAATCCTCCTGATCTAACGGGGCTGTATTGCTAGTCGCCGTTTGTTTTTCAAGGTTTAACTTAAGCGCCGCTAATTCTGTAGTGGAAAGTGGTTTAGGCTGACTGGCCGGGATGTTTAGCAGAGGATCTTTTTGTGTCAGATTTTGCAATACATTAATGGCTATGCGTTGAATGGAAAGTGGTAAGCTTTCATTTTTAATGAGTTGAGGTAAAACTTTGATTAACTCAGCTTGTGCCGGTAATTTGGCTTCAAGAAACAGCCCGGAATTGGTCAGCGCTTGCTTAAGTCCCTGACTGCTGACCAATTGTTCTTTAGGGGGTAGATTCTGGATGATTTGTGCCGCAATATCCTTTAAAGCCTGGGGAACCGTTTCATTTTTCATGAGCTGCGGCAGATCTTTTATTAATTGATTCAAAAAGACAGGCGCGGCTTCATGTCGCGGTAGAAACTGTTTTACAAATTCGGCTATTTTTGCCTCTGATGCGCCAAGATTAGTCTGGGGCGGTATAACCTTGAAGGCTGTCATAGGCCCCGTTTTGATTGCTTCAAGATTCAGGTTTTGTCCTATTTTTAAATCTGAAGGTGCGTTGAGCAGTTGAGAGCGCTCAATTGTTATTAGTCCCGTTTGTTTAGGACTGGTTTCTGTCGATGGTATTATGGTCGCAGTTGTAGTTGGTGCGGTTACAAACTGTAGCAGGATTTTACTGCCGCTTATGTTGACTATTTTTGTGACCAGGGCTTGATTGAGCGGCAAACTTGTCTTGGTGGCAAGATCCTTAATTACTGCGATAGCATTACTATCAGCGGCGCTTAAAGGTTGTGCCAGTTCTTTGTTAACAGGGAGGGGCGAATTCTCAGATGTGTTTGAAATTAATTTTAAGCGCAAGTCAGGTGCCTGACTATTTATTGTAGGCAACGGTGTGACAATTTTAAATTCTATCGTCGGCGCTATTTGAATTACCTGGAGTTTTACAGCTTGTCCGGGATTTAGCGTAAGTGGTTGAGTGCTTTGTACGGAGATGTTTTTATTGCCCAAACTTAACGTAATGGCATTTGTACTGGCTGTTATATCGGTTCTGATAGTTTTAACATCCAGTTGCTGACCGACTCGAAGGTTTAGCAGGTTTTCAACGCTCCTGTTGGTTACGGGCATTTGGGCATTGAGTAGCGAGTTAATGTCCACTTAAGCCAGCATTTTCCGAATATGTTCAATTTCATCTTTCGCCGCATCGAGAATATTAATGCTGTCATCTATATTCAAATGACCAGCCAGTTTTTTGTAAGCCGGCAGTGAGTCTATCTTGGGGATTTTTTTGATGTCAACTTTACCAATATAACTGTGTAACTGAGAAATCATTACAATATCTGAATAACTGGAAGGACTGGGATCGTTACGAAACCAGTTTTCGGCATTAATTACTACATCTTCAAAGTCTTTGGGAAAATCCCAGCGCCGCACAATTTGCACTCCGATGTCAGAGCGCAACATTTTTACTGTTTCAACCAGATCTCTGGGATTGGCGATTACATCTGGGTGATTGTCGGCATAGGTTAAAATCGGCACGATACCAATATCATGGATCAAACCGGCCAGCATGGCTCGATCAGGATCAAATCCCGGCACTTTATGTGCAAAAACCGCGCTTATGGAAGCAATGTAACTGCTGTGCGCCCATAACTCGGTCATTTTTTGACGAATAAAAGCGGATTTAGCGTTAAAGACAGATTTCATCGCAAACGATGTGATAATGTCTTGAGCCGACTTAAGACCTAATCGGGTCAAGGCTTCCGGACAGCTTTCAATCTTTTTTCGGCCAATATAGAACGGGCTATTGGCGATTTGAATCAAGCGTGCGGTAATTGACGGATCAATCTGGACGACGCGAGCGATAGAGGAAATGCTGGAGTTATCGTCATTAATGGCGCGACGAATTTTAAAAGATACATCCGGGATAGTGGGTAAGACCAGATCATCGTTTTGCATATGCCGGTAACAATCTATTAAAAGTTTGTTTTTAGCGAGATTTGCAGCGCTTTGGCTCAGGTTGTTAATGGTTTGGCTCATAGTTCGTTTATTTAATATTCAAACAAGCTGTCAAAGTTTAGTTTAAAATCTGTGAACTCGTCGAACTGTATTGCAGTCATCATACTTTACCCAGCAATGAAAACAACGTCTTCTGAAGTTTTAACTACATTAACAACCCTTCGCGATTATATTCGCTGGGCCGCCAGTCGTTTTACCGAGGCCGAAGTGAGTTTTGGTCATGGTACAACCACCGCGCTGGATGAAGCGGCGGCGCTGGTTTTACATACACTACATCAGCCTTATAATCTGTCAGATACTTATTTGGAAAGCAAGTTAACGCTAAAAGAGAGGCAGGAGGTTATTGATATGATCGACAGGCGTATCAATGAACGTATACCAGCAGCGTATTTAACCCATGAAGCTATTTTTGCCGGTTTGTCTTTTTACGTTGATGAGCGGGTGTTGGTGCCCAGATCGCCAATTGCCGAATTAATCGAACAACGCTTCGCTCCGTGGGTTGAAGAAGAGCAAGTCGAACGTATCCTTGATTTATGTACCGGTAGCGCCTGTATTGCAATCGCTTGTGCTTATGCTTTTGCTGATGCCTATGTGGACGCCGTGGATTTGTCGACTGAGGCCCTGGAAGTTGCCAAGCTGAATGTCGACAAACATCAATTAGCTGATGCGGTAACCTTGCATCAGTCTGATTTGTTCGAGAACTTACCTGTAGTTCAATACGACATCATCGTTAGCAATCCGCCTTATGTATGCCTTGAAGAATGGAAGCAATTACCCGCAGAATATCACGCTGAACCGGCTATGGGCTTTAAAGGCGGTGAATCCGGTTTGGATCTTGTATTGCGAATTTTGGTTGATGCCGACCGCTATCTGACCGAGCAAGGTATTTTAATTATTGAAGTCGGGAGCAGTGCAGAAACTTTGCAAAGCCGCTTTACCGATGTCCCTTTTTACTGGCTTAATTTCGAGCGGGGTGGCGATGGCGTGTTCCTGCTGACTGCGGAACAGGTCAGGCACTATAATGCATTATTTTTAACGGCTTTAGATTAACTATGTCTGGAAATTCAATAGGAAAATTATTTACCGTCACCTCTTTTGGTGAAAGTCATGGCCCTGCCATAGGTTGTATCGTTGATGGCTGTCCTCCGGGCATGGCCCTGTCAGAGGCTGATTTGCAGGAAGATTTGGATCGCCGCAAGCCCGGCACATCCAGGCATACTACGCAACGGCGCGAAGCCGATGAGGTCAGAATTTTATCCGGTGTTTTTGAAGGCAAAACCACTGGAACGTCGATTGGTTTGTTAATCGAAAATACTGATCAACGTTCAAAAGATTATTCCAAAATTGCCGACACATTCAGACCCGGCCATGCAGACTATACCTATCAGCAAAAATACGGCTTTAGGGATTATCGCGGTGGCGGGCGTTCTTCAGCGCGTGAAACAGCGATGCGTGTTGCGGCAGGCGGCATCGCCAAAAAATATCTCAAGGAACAGGCGGGCATAGAAATACGCGGATATTTATCCCAGTTGGGGCCAATTAAAATTGAAAAAGTCGATTGGTCGATTATCGATAGCAATCCTTTTTTCTGTCCTGATGTGGATAAAATCGATGAAATGGAAGTCTATATGGACGCCTTACGCAAGGAAGGTGAATCCATCGGTGCGCGAATTGAAGTTGTCGCTACCCTGGTTCCGCCAGGCTTGGGCGAACCGGTTTTTGATCGGCTGGATGCTGACTTGGCCCATGCGTTGATGAGCATTAATGCCGTGAAAGGCGTAGAAATCGGTGACGGTTTTGCTTGTGTTGATAGTAAAGGAACGCAGTTTCGCGATGAAATGACTCCCGAAGGTTTTTTAAGTAACCATGCGGGCGGTATTTTGGGCGGCATTTCCAGCGGCCAAACCATCACGGCCAGTATTGCTTTAAAACCGACTTCCAGTTTACGGATTCCAGGTAGAAGCATTAATCAGCAAGGTGAAGCGATTAATGTAGTTACCGAAGGTCGCCACGATCCCTGTGTCGGCATACGCGCAACACCGATTGCCGAAGCGATGATGGCGATAGTGTTAATGGATCATTTTTTACGGCACCGGGCGCAAAATGCAGGTGTTAGTTCAGGTTTACCTGTTTTGAGGTGAGACTTTAGTTAGATTTAGTGTCGCTATCGCGACGGATTTTTTTAATTGGGTTCTCGCACCCGAGTGCGAGATATTTTTCTTTGCGTGGCCAAAGAAAAGTGCCCAAAAGAAAGGCCTCCCGGTTACCGCTTCATCCTGCGCGCTTCACTTTTAACAGGAGGTTGCCAAAGGGACTCGTGTCCCGTTGGCAACCTCCTGTTAAAAGCTTCGGTGTTCGGCGCGGTAAACGGGATTAAGGCTTTACTTCATAATATCAGTTAATCATTTCACTTGTTCCGATGCGCGCTCGTACCATAAATAATGCAAATACGTTACCCAGCACCTCCTGCAAGGAACTCTCACGCAGTAGCGCATGGCAACTAGTGAGCTATACACTTAATTCAAATGACTATTCCTTACTGGCGATTATCAGGTTTTTATTTTTTTTATTTTGCAACGGTAGGCGGTTTTATCCCTTACTGGAGTCTTTATTTAAAAGACAGTGGATTCAATCCGGTTGAGATCGGAGAGCTTTCCGCACTGACCGCTGGTACACGGATTGTTGCTCCAATATTGTGGGGCTGGATTGCTGATCGTACCGGAAAAAGTCTCCGCATTATCCGTATTGCGGCTTTTTTTACGACTTTATTGTTTGCCGGCTTTTTATACGCGCACAGTTATGTCTGGTTTGCCTGGATAACGATAGGTTTCAGTTTTTTCTGGAATGCTGCTTTACCGCAATTTGAAGCGATTACTTTGGCCCATTTAAAAACCGAAACTCATCGTTACAGTCAGATAAGATTGTGGGGATCTATCGGTTTTATTGTGGCGGTTCTCGGCATAGGCTGGGCTTTAGATCATCAGCCCCCGGCGATACTTCCGGCAGTGATCAGTGGTTTGATGCTGTTAATCTGGTTAGTCAGCTTAACGGTGCCGATAACTCAAGCGTCCAAACAGGAATCGCTAGCTGTCGGCATCTGGCATATTATCAAAAAGCCCGCTGTTTTAGCCTTTCTGGCGGTTAACATGCTGTTGCAGCTTGCTCATGCGCCTTATTATGTTTTTTATTCGATCTATTTAAAACACTACGGCTATTCGGCCAGTCTGACCGGATTTCTTTGGGCGTTAGGCGTGTTTGCCGAGATTATCTTGTTTATTTTTATGCGTCGAATGTTAGCGCGTTTTTCGCTGCGAGCCATTTTACTGTTCAGTATTTTGCTGAGCGTAATTCGCTGGTTGCTTATTGCCTGGTGTGTCGATTATTTCTGGGTGATGATTGTTGCCCAAGTGCTACATGCCGCAACGTTTGGAGGGGTTCATGTTGCTGCTATTCACCTGGTACATTATTATTTTGGCCAGCAACATCAGGGCAAAGGTCAGGCACTTTATAGCAGCCTGAGTTATGGTTTGGGTGGCATAGTGGGAAGTTATTACAGTGGTTATTATTGGGAATCACTAGGTTCAGCAATGATTTACTCGTTGGCTGCAGTTTGTTGTGGACTGGCTTGGCTGATTGCTTATCTCTGGATAGGTCGGGAAAATTCTCAACAAAGAGCCGTCATGGGTTAAAATAGGGCAAATAATTTTTAGTACCGACTTCGCTCATAGCGTCTGCTGTTGGAAATTGTTCATTGTTAAAAAATTCATCTCTACCATGATGAATGCCTTGATTTACTTTAATTGGAAAATAATGTGTTTGAAATTATAAAAAGCGGTGGTTGGATGATGGTTCCAATCGTTATGTGTTCAATCACAGCCATGGCCATTATTGCGGAACGTTTCTGGTCTTTACGCAGAAAGAAAATCTTGCCCCCCGAACTGGTTGCCCAGGTATGGAAATTGGCTCATGAAAAAAAATTGGATGAGGTTGCTCTCAGGCACCTGAGATACAGTTCGCCTTTAGGTTGTATTTTGGCGGCGGGCCTTGCCAATAGCCATCATGGCAGAAAATTCATGAAAGAATGTATTGAAGAGACCGGACGCAAAGTTGTTCATGATCTCGAGCGTTTTCTCAATACCTTGGGTACGATTGCTGCCATTGGCCCTTTGCTGGGTTTATTGGGAACCGTTTTCGGGATGATTGATATTTTTTCTTCGCTCATGTTACATGGCGCCGGAAATCCAGCAGCCTTGGCGGGCGGTATTTCGGTAGCGTTGATTACTACCGCCTCAGGCTTGGCTGTCGCTATTCCCAGTTTGATTTTTCATCGTTACTTTGAAAGACTGGTCGATGAATACGTTGTTATCATGGAAGAGGAAGCCTTAAAACTGATCGATATTTTGCATGAAGACCGGAAAAATTCCTGATGAAATTTCAACGCAAAAAAAGAGAAAATGTCGATATTACCTTGATCTCTATGATCGATGTGCTTTTTGTGTTGTTGTTGTTTTTTATGGTGTCTACAACCTTTAATCAGCATACCGAAGTCAATATCAAGCTTCCCGAAGCCGATGGTACAGAACGCACCGATCATCCCAAAACGGTTTCGCTGATTGTTGACGCAGAAGGGATTTATTCATTGGCGAATGACGACGGTTCAACGAATCGCTTGGCTGACCAAAGTAGGGAAGGCTTAAAACAAGAGTTAACTAAACTGCCCGAACAGTCCAAACAACTCCCTTTTATTATTAATGCCGATGACAAAACTCCGACTAAAGCGGTAATAACCGCGCTGGATATTGCCAGTCAGGTCGGTTTTACGCACGCAACTTTTCAAACAGTACATCCTACAAATTAAGCATGAAAAAAAATCTGACACGATGGATGGTAGATGTTTGGTATAAAGATCCGTTTATTGGCGTTTTTTTAATGCCCTTGGGATTTTTATTTAGCGATGTTGTTAAATTTCGGAAGTTTTTGTACCGGGTTGGTGTGTTAAAAACACACACGTTGCCGGTTCCGGTGATCGTAATTGGCAACATTACAGTCGGCGGTACCGGTAAAACGCCGTTGATTATCTGGTTGGCTCAGTTTCTTAAAGAACAGGGATATAAGCCCGGAATTATCAGTAGAGGTTACGGGGGGCTGGCCGAAATCTGGCCGCAATGGATAGATGCAAACAGCACTGCGGAACAGGTTGGAGATGAAGCGATCCTAATAGCTCGGCAAACGGGTTGTCCCATGGCTGTTGGTCCTCTCCGGGTAGATGCAGCCAAGTTATTGCTTAAACAGGCGGAGTGCGATGTCATTTTATCCGATGATGGTTTGCAACATTACGCTCTGATTAGAGATATTGAAATTGCCGTGATTGATGGCGAAAGACGTTTTGGTAACAGTTTTTGTTTGCCGGCCGGCCCATTGCGCGAACCCATAGAACGCTTACGGAGTGTTGATTTTATTGTCGTCAATGGAGAGAAATCAGAAGACAACGAATATTCAATGCGCATCACTGGCACTATCGCCATCAATCTGCTGACCGGTGAACAAAAGCCTTTACAGGAGTTTAACAGCTTTCAGTGTCATGCTTTTGCCGGTATTGGCAATCCGGAGCGATTTTTCAAGCTTCTGGCATCTGCAGGTTTGCTTTGTCAAACTCATAGTTTTCCTGATCATTATAGATTTGAGCGTAAAGACATTTCGTTTTCAAAGGCCATTGTTAAACAGCCAGCCCCGGTTTTTATGACCGAAAAAGATGCCGTAAAATGTAGGGCGATTGCCGATAGTGAACATTGGTATGTTCCGGTAACAGCGATTCCTGAAGCGGGGTTTGCGGCTCTGTTGCTTGAGAAACTAAATCACTTGGGCAGTTAGGATGGGCATCGCCCAACATTTAACCCAAAGGTGCGATGACTACATAGTTAATATAGGTATTTATACCAATTAATTCGTGCTATGTTACATGTTAGACTTTGTTCGCCTGACTCGCGGTTAGGTTCGGTGAGCATCGCCCACCATTTGGGTTTGAGGATAAGAAACCTGTTCGATGTCTCGATTAAATACACGGTATCTATGTAACCCTTGCTACAAGGGGTGAAGTGTAAGACCAAGGAATTATTACAATGAATGATTTATTGAATGCCCTGTCTAGAACCCTCCTCGCTTTGTTAGGCAAGAGTTACGGTTATCTTAAAAGCTGTTTAAGTTATTTATTTCAATATAAACCCGAATCTTATTCGAACAAGTTTCCAGCTAAAGTAAACATCAATTCCAGACACCGAAACCTTATTTTAATTGGAGTGTTCTTGCTCGTAGCGACGGTCTTTAGTAAAAGTTTTCAGGAACTTCAGAATAATGAAATTCCTTATAGTCAGTTTATTAGTCTGGTTAAAGAAGCCAAAATTGACAAAGCGGTGGTGACCGAGCGCTATATCACCGGTTTTATAAAGTCGGATGACCCCAAAATGTCGCCACAAGAATTTATGACGATTCCTTTGTGGCAAAATGATCTGGCCCAAATGTTGGAACAGAACAAGGTGTTTTTTGTTGTTCGAAGCAGCGATAACTGGCTAAGTAACCTGTTTTTTAACTGGGTCATTCCGATTCTGGTTATGGTGCTGATATGGTCCTGGATTATGCGCCGCAGCGCAGCTGGTGCACAATCATTTTTAAATCTGGGCGATAAAGTTCACATTCATCAAGATACCCAAGCCAAAATTACCTTTGAGGATGTAGCGGGTGCAGATAGTGCCAAACAGGAGCTTAAAGAATCCATCGATTTTTTAAAAACGCCAGAAAAGTTTCAACGTTTGGGTGGACGCATGCCTAAAGGCGTTTTACTGGTAGGGCCGCCAGGAACTGGTAAAACCTTGTTGGCAAGAGCTGTTTCAGGGGAAGCGCAGGTGCCGTTTTTTAACATCAGCGGATCTGCTTTCATCGAACTGTTTGTTGGCGTCGGCGCTGCCAGAGTCCGGGAATTATTTGTTCAGGCCCGTAATCAAGCGCCCTGCATTATTTTTATTGATGAATTAGACGCGATTGGTCGTTCACGAAGTGGACCGGTGATGATGGGTAGTCATGATGAGCGTGAGCAAACCTTGAATCAGTTGTTAACCGAAATGGACGGTTTTGATACGTCTGTCGGCGTAGTGGTCATGGCAGCTACTAATCGCCCCGAAGTGCTTGATAAGGCATTATTGCGTTCAGGACGATTTGATCGACAGATTGTTGTTGATAAGCCGGATTTGCAAGACCGTATCGAGATTCTTAAATTGCATGTCAAAGCCCTCAAACTGGCTGATAATCTTGATCTGTCAATTATTGCCAGACGCACCCCGGGTTTGGTTGGTGCAGACCTTGCCAATATAGCTAATGAAGCGGCCATCATGGCAACGCGGGTAGATCACAATCAAGTCGAAATAGAAGATTTCGAGTCGGCTATAGATCGTATTTTGGCGGGGCCGGAAAAGAAAAACCGAGTCCTGAATCCTGCAGAAAAACGGAGAGTTGCATTTCACGAGGCCGGGCATGCTCTGGTTGCCGAACATGTGCCGACTGGACAGCCCGTACATAAAATTTCCATTATTCCCCGTGGCGTATCGACATTGGGTTTCACCTTGCAATTGCCGGTAGAGGAAAAATTCTTGTCTACCGAAAAAGAGCTGAAAGATCAACTGTCCATTTTATTGGCAGGGCGTATTGCGGAAGAGGTTGCGCTCGGAAGTATATCATCGGGTGGGCAGAACGATCTGGAAAAAGCTACTGAAATCGCCCGAAAAATGGTTTGTGACTTGGGTATGAGTAAAAAAATGGGACCAAGAACTTATGGTATACGTCAGCAGCTCCAATTTTTGGAAGTCGGGGTTTCAGAGTATCGTAATTATGCTGATGAAACCGCGCGTATTATTGATACCGAAATAATGGCATTGATTGAAGAGGCCGAAACCCGTGCCCTTGAAATTATTACCGCAAACAAAGCGGCATTGGAAAGGCTGGCGGATTTATTGCAGGAAAAAGAAGTTATAAGCAGGGATGAAATGCTGGCATTGTTATGACGTTGAAGTGTTGCGCAGTCCACCTGGATTATAGAGGGACTGCTCAATACTTTATTTTGTAGGGCAACAGCCAAATTAAAGATGATCGGCGGTTTTTTGCTCTTCCAGTTTGCTGATGAGTCTGCCGAGGATTTGGTCTTTTTTAAGATTGTCCAAGGCAAACTGATGGGCAATTTTGTTAAAAAAACCAGGCGTTTTCAAGGGCAAAGTTAGGAGCTTTTTCTTTAGGGTTGTAGTAAGGACATCAGCATTTTCGGGTTCAATACAAATAGCAATACCAGGATATTCTTTACATAACAAACCCAATTCCGTATTTTCCTCGGCTGTAATAACGCATTCACCGCCAACCGCAAGAATAGTGGTCAGCTTGGAAGGTAATACGGAGTCCGCAGCGCCTTTTTTTTGCACTACCAAATGAAGGTCAGCTAAAACCATCAGTGACGGTAGATGTTCATAAGGTTGTAGCGGATAGAATCTCAAGTTTTCGAGCTTCAACTCTTCTGCCTGTTGCATGAGTTCTTCTTGTGCAGCACCGCTACCTATCATTAAAAACAGCAAATCGGGTTCATGTCTAAGTTGCGCTGCAGCTTGTAAAACAATCTCAAGGCCTTGCTTTTTGCCCATATTGCCGGAATAAAGCACAATACGGGTAGTATTGGAGATGCCCCAAAGTTTTCGGAAAAAGGTAGGATCAGCGTCTGGCGAAAGGAAATCAGTATCTACCCAGTTAGGAAAATAAAAGACTTTCTCGGCTTGATTGGTTTTGTCTTTGACCTTTTGTTGCATGCTATAGGAAATACTTGAAATCAGATCAAAACGGCGCATAAGCCAGCGTTCAATCCTACCGGCAAAGTTAGCAATTAGTCCTGATTTACCGAAGCCCAAGCCCAGCATGGCATCAAGTTCAAAATCCTGAATATGTAATAAACTTTTAGTGTTGCGAAGTTTGCAGAAGAGTAAAGTTGCAGGAACACAAAAAAAAGTCGGTTCAATGCAAATCACAACATCGGGCTTCCAAGACCATTGCTTGAATAAAACTGGCAAACTTGATACTCCAAAACTAAACAAATGAATCAGGCGAGTTATGGTTTTGGGTTGTTTAGGTACAAATAACGGGCAACGATATACGGATACATTCTGGCGTTTTTCGGCGCCATATTGCCAACTGTAATATGGCTTATCAACCTGCCATTGCGGGTAATAGGGTGGGGCACAAATCACACGAACTTCATTGCCGTTTTCAGCCAACCATTCGCACATTTCTCCGGAATATTTACCGATACCCGTCAACTCAGGCGCGTAATTGAGACTATAGAGCAGGATTTTCATACGGTAGATGTAATGCTATTTAATTTGAAAAACATTTGCTCGAGCCAGGTGTTCAATTTGTTTTGTCTCTGGATATTGTTTGTGAGACATTTATAGTATATTTAATTATTATACAGTTAATGGCGTGGTAGTTTTGTTTTTTGGTAGAGTTCCAAAGTTGGGCGATTACCCTACTCTCAAAATCATTCAGTGGGCGTTGCCCAACCTTCACAGGTAGGGTGGGCATCGCCAACCTTTGGGGGCGTATAAGTTCAAACTCATAAATCAACAAGGTGAACTGATGGCGGAACCCATATTTATCTTTATTCCTGTTTTTGTGAACTATAATCTGAACAGTTTTTTCAATTAAAATACGCTCATGACTAAAAACAATTATCTAAAACCTTCTCAACAAACTCAAGATGAAGCGTTAAAAATTGCCAAGGGAATTCAACGTCCTGCTCAAACCAAGGAGCAAACCCGGCTTGTCGCGCAAGGTATTCAGAAGGGCATTGATCTTTATAAAAAACAGCAAAAAGAAAAAGCCAGGGAATTGAACAGAAGACTCAGGAAAATTTCGACACAAAAGGATCAACCTGTGCTGTCGGATGATCCTGAATTACAAATAAGCATAGTTTATCGACAGCATTGGCTACCTTGGCTGTTATTGTTGATGTCTTGGGGTGGGGTGGGTATTTACTTGTTTATAAATGAATAATTGTGGCATGTGCTTAACGGAACAACAGCTTGCTATGGCCTTATCTAGTTTAGTTGGGCGCACTCAGTTGCACTTGTCAAAGCAGTCGCAACGCCCTGCCAGCCTTCGCAGCTGTTTTGTCCTTTGTGGTATTTTATCCCATTAAGAATAATTTTGGCTTTACCGTAAAGGATAAAAAACAGGTGATTCATCTTTTTTTTCCTCGGGGGAATGGCTGATAAATTGCAGATCAATTTATGGTCATATAAGTCGGAATCGATCATGGTAATCGCACCAAAAGCATGAGCATTAACCTTTGATGGCAAAGGAAGGCGAGGACCAAGAACTACCATCCAGAAAATCAACGTCCAAATCGATGTAAGCCGGGATCGAGCCATAATTAAAAGAGCAGGGCAGTGGAGAAATAAAATCCAGCTTTCCGCTAGAACCCCGTTTTAAAAAGCTTCCACGAGGCACTTCAATAATGACTTCAAGCAGGTGAGCTGTAGTATTTTTATCCATTTTAAGTCTATCGTCTGCAAAATAAGGAAGCTATTGCTTAATATAAAGTACTTTTTTGTTGGAGTTGAAGTTTTTTAGAAAATGCAATGATTTTTAAATGATAAAAAGGCTATTCCAATTTAAATATATCCACATACCAGTGAAAAAACTGTCATACCAGCCAAGTAAATTCAAATACCAGACAAAATAATTCACATACCAGGCAAAGAAATTGCTATACATCGCCCTGTGTATTTTAACAAGGCTAATTTAGCATATAATCCAATCGAGATTGGATGATAGATTTTAGGTGCTGGTAAGTGCTTACCAGACAAAATGCGCGTGGGTTTATTCAAAAAAAATTCATGGTTCAAATCGTAGCGTGTAAAAGCCCAAATAGGTTGGGCACCGCACACTTTTTGAGCAGACTGATAGGCGGTAATCCTTCTACAAGTCTTCAAAAGATGGGCGGAGCCTACCTAAGGAAATGTTTCACACGATGTAACCCGGCTATAATCTCCAATAATGGCGTCATTATATTAATAAGGTCAGCGTCCAAGATGAACACACTTACACAAATCCATGACGATATTGAAACACGCGTACAGTCTATACGCGACAACCATTCTGATTGGCTATGCGGCCTGGGTTGTGATGGTTGTTGCCATCGACTTTCCGAAATACCCTTGCTCACCAAGCCGGAATGGGCTTTGTTAAAAGAGGGATTGGCTGCGCTAGCTCCGGAACAGATTCAGGAGATTGGTCAAAACATCTTAGCGCTAACCGGATTGACAGCTCGCCCCCTAGTCTGCCCGATGCTGGATCAAACGGTGGGCGCGTGTCGGGTCTATGCTCATCGTCCGGTAGCTTGCCGTACTTATGGATTTTACGTCCAGCGTGACCAAGGACTCTATTGCAAGGACATCGAGTCACGCGTGGCGAATGGGGAGTGGGCCAAAGTGGTGTGGGGTAATCAGGAGGCTATTGACCAGCGTCTTGGTGGTTTAGGCGATACCCGAGAATTGACCGAATGGTTCGCGATGGAGGACGGAAAATCGTGATAAATTGTACTGATATTATTTATCGATAAAAAGTTATGCACACTGTAGCTCTAATCTCAGGATGGACTACTTATTGTTAGCCGACGATACTATTTACTTGATCGACTAGTTTAATAAATTTGTCGCCAATTTTGTCAAGTGACTGTTCAATAGCCGTAACCGGTAAATGTAATGCAGTTAAAATGTCCTCCGAATAGGCTTGGGGCTTTCCACTACCAATACCTAGAACAGCCAGCAGGCAATCATTCAGATAGGTCAGTAAATTTAACCGATAATTGTCGCCCCGATAATTTGGATTGTGATGATGATAGACCACATCAACAATCGGCTTGGGCATGTACCAGGCCGTCATCAACCAGGCGCCCAAGGTCTCATGGGTAACGCCTAAGGCAAAGCGTTCCAGGGCAACGTTAGATAACGTTGGATTGGCGGCTATTAAATAATTTAAACAGGAAAATTCCCGTGGAAATTGATCACCCAATAAGGGATAACCAATATTGTGCAGTAAGGCGACCAGGAATAACTCGTTATCTTCAAATCGGTGTTCGAGCGGAATGTGACTATTCAGCAACGGCATCAGTAGTGAACTGGCCATAGCATGAACCCAAAACACACGAGTACCAATCGGTCCGTCTTTAGGGGTTTTTAACAGATTCATAGTCGATAAACTTAAGGCCAGATTAAACACCAGATCAAATCCTAACACGCGGGAGATGGCCTCGCGGGTACAGACTATTTTTCCAGGATAGCCGTATAACGAGGAACTGGCCCAGCGCAGGATTTGCGCAGTTAACAGCGGATCCAGTTCGATTACCGCAGCAAGTTTTTCAGCGTCTGCGGTAGGATCAGCGGCCAACTGGATAATGCGCATCGCCACACCCGGTAAGGCCGGCAAGGCCTGCAAGGCACTGATATCTTTAAGCAGGTCATAAGGTGACTTGACGCTATTCATTGGAGAATGCAATGTTTTAAAAGACCAGTTTAGTAAAGTTGAAGGGGGCATTTATTTAATAAGGTTGTTATTATTTATTAAGTTACAACATTTTTGGTGGGACGTGCCGTGCGCGCCTTAATTTTCTGTCCGAGCCTAAATTGCACTTCAATTTTAAATCAGGTAAAGCTGGACTGAGATAACTATTGGCTTGCTTTGTTTAACTCAGGCTATGTAAGCCTGGCCGGCTTAAGAAGACGTTGTCATTTTCTTTTTTGGAAGGCACTGAAGATTTAGATGCGTTCTAAAAAAGGGTCGAGGATTTCACCCGACCTTATTTTGTGTGGTTCAACTATCTACTGTTGAACCGGTTTATAAGAAGGATGTTGGCTAAACGGTGTTTTGTGTAGCCAACGGTTCAGGCCCTTAGTTGCTTGAGTTGCGATGTGGCTGCAACCCAAGCGGTTCAGATTACCGCACTGTCACATTGACTGGAGCACTAGTTGCACTTCCACTTGCATTGGTCGCACTCAAAGTCATTGAGTAAGTTCCAGCCGTTGCAAAGGTGATTTGTTGACCCGATGTGGTTACTGTGGCGGATCCTGTATTACCTGTAGGAGCAGTCCAGTTAACTACATAAGACACACCAGTCTCCGGTGTAAAGGTCAAACCACCGGTGAATTGAGCACCCGTCACACCGTTAGGGCAGTGTCAATTGAGTCCAAGAACTACCGTAACCACTGTTACCCGCTGCGTTAGCCACCTGCAATTGGAAGCTGTAGCTTGTATACGCAGCCATACCAGTGATAACGGCACTAGTTGATTTCGCTGTCAATGCATTACCCATTTTAACTACACCAGTGCCTGTCGAAGGCATTTTCGCCCAATTAGTACCACCGTCGATTGAGTATTGCAACGTATAGCCTGTAGCATTTGCCACTGTAGCCCAGTTCACCGTCATGCCTGATGCAGTCACTAAAGATACACTAGAGATTGACGGCGCAGCTGGCAGCGTTAACTGTGTCAAGGTTATTGCTGGCGAGCAATTCGTACCATCACTATTGCTGCAAGCAGCGACGGTGACAGTATTTCTCGAATCAGCATTCAGACCCGATACAGTAATTGAAGTCGCAACTTGCGAAACGGCCGTAGCACCATTGACTGATAAGTTATAACTAGCAGCTCCACTTGTTGGCGGATTCCAGTTCGCTGTAAAGCCAGTTGTTGTAACTCCTGTGCTTGTTGTGAATGCTGGTGCCAATGGCTGTGTCAGTTGAGTCAAAAAACTACCGTAACCACTGTTACCCGCTGCGTTAGCCACCTGCAATTGGAAGCTATAGCTTGTATACGCAGCCATACCAGTGATAACGGCACTAGTTGATGCCCCTGTCAATGCAGTACCCATCTTCACTAGTCTACCTGTAGAAGGCATTGTCGCCCAATTAGTACCACCGTTGATTGAGTATTGCAACGTATAGCCTGCAGCATTTGCCACTGGAGCCCAGTTCACCGTCATGCCTGTTGCAGTCACTGAAGATACGCTAGAGATTGACGGCGCAGCTGGCAAAGTTAACTGTGTCTTGCTTGTTACAGCTGAGCAAGTCGTTCCTTTGTTGCTGCAAGCAGCGACGGTGACAGTATTGCTCAAACCAGCATTCAGACCCGATACAGTAATTGAAGTCGCAACTTGCGAAATGGCCGCAGCACCATTGACAGATACGATATAGCTAGTAGTTCCTGTTGGCGCATTCCAGTTTGCTGTAAAACCATTTGTTGAGACTAATGTGCTTGCTGCGAAAACTGGTGCCGTTGGCGTTACCTGTAAAGTAGTTACAGGATCACTAGCAACACCGCTTACTGTATTCGCAATATTAGTCGTGGTATTGGGAGCACTCAAAGCCTGTACACGGAAGTAGTACGTCTTATTGCCGGCCAATCCAGTCACTGCCTGGGTTGTGCCTATTACGCCGGTTGCTATGGTGGTCACTGTACCGGTGAATCCAACATTGGCTGCCCGTTGCACGGTGTAGCTTACTGCACCTGGAACCGAAACCCAGTTCAAGGTAAGAGTCGTCGCTGCAATGCTAGACGCTGTCGGTGCTGCTGGAGTAGCTAACGTTGTTACCGAAGGCGAGATTAGCCAGGCAGACGTTACCGAACTATTAGCTACGGTAGCCCTAACCCTGAACACATAGGAGGGAATACTCGGATCTAAGCCCGTCACGCCATAGCTCGAGCTCGTTCCCAATACTACACCCAATGGAACCCAAGTTCCTTTAGTGGCAGTGCAAGCTGTTGCTGATGCTGCACACTGCTGTACCTCATAGCCGGTTATCGCCGTTCCTGCACTTGCAATCCAGTTAAAAGTCAAAACAGTTGCATCTGTCGAACTTTTCGTAAAGGGCCCATTGGGAGTGGGAGCGGGAAGTAGTGTAGTAGGAATAACAGCCGTTGGAGGTAACGGTGCAACACCAGTACCCGTGAGACTCGCACTGAGACTCGTGGTTGGAAAACTAGGTATAGCGTTTACTGTAAGCACTGCATTCTCAGCACCAAGCACAGTCGGGGTTAAACTTACACCGATCGTACAAGTATTGTTGGTGGTGGGAGGTAGCGTAACCCCAGAGCAAGTATCGCTGACAATTCTGTAATCAGCCGAGTTTACGCCTGTTAACGTTACTCCAGTAGCGTTGCTACTCAATGTGATTGGACCAGCGCCAGTGTTAGTGTAAGTAAACATGGTCGTAGGAGTCGAGGCCGCACCAACCTGCTGGTTGCCGAAATCCAAGGTACCTACTAACGAGGCAGTAGGTAACACACCAGTTCCTGTCATCGCCACGTTGTTTACTATGGAGGCTCCTGTTCCACGAACCGTGGTAATTGCCAGTTTCGCAGTTTTTACTCCGGCAGTATCTGGGGTCAGCTTTACAGCGATTGTACAACTCTGATTAAGCGCCAAGGCAGTTATGCAGCCGTTGTTTGTGATAGTGTAGCCCCCATTTTTAAGGGGATTACACACCGTAGTAGTCTTAGTTCTTGTAGTTGTGTCAACACATATTGCCACGCTACTTACTGTCCACTGACTATTTTGCAAATTAGTAACTGTCACAACCTGTGGAGCACTAACCATAGGTACCTGAACACTTCCAAAATCGAGTGCAGTCGGTGATATCGGCAGTATTCGTGAACCAGTTCCGGTGGCGCCCGAGGAGATGGCCGACTCAGTCGTCACGTTGTCATAACCAGCCAAATTGGCTGTTGGCGTTGTAATACCCCCCCCAGCAGTAGTTGGAAGCAAAGTAGCCGGTAGACTGGGCAAATAATCCCCTGCGCCGACTGTGTTGTTTGAAATGACTTTGTAAAAGACAGAATTTTGTCCCGCTTCAACAGAGCTATCAACCCAGTTTCGTGGACATCCTGCCTGACTAGTACACTCCGGTTGGGCAACATTGAAGGTTGCAAGTCCAGTAGTAAAGTTGCTATCCATAGCCCGTTGGATGGTGACCCAATTAGAAATAACAGAGTTGTCGTTCCAAGAGACAGTAACAGTAGGCGCTTTATTACTACCTGAGGTCACCGCTTTTACATTGTCAGGCGCTTCCGGCGTTTGTGCCACGGCGATAGACCGCATCATGTCGTTTTCTTCATGACCCAAAATATGGCAGTGCCAGACATATTCCCAACCATAGTTGATGTTGACGTTGGTAACGGTGGACGCATTGCCGGTTTGCGGATCCAGGTTGAAGAAGTTCTGAGCGGCACCAGTAGGCTGAGCCACTGCATCTTGCGCCAAAGCGGGATCCAATAAGCGATGGCTATTGGGCACCTTGAACGGCAGATTGCTGATAACCCTGGGACGCAAGGCTACAACAACATCTTCCAGCGGGTTCATCCGCACGGTATCTTTCCAACCAAGTTCGTTAGCTTCAGTTTGACGAATAGTACCATCCCAGCCTACGCGGTTGACGATTTGCACATGGAACAAGTGAAAATGTATAGCATGAGAGTCAACACCGTTATGAGTAATTCTCCACAACTGTGTACCGTCCGTCAGGGTTCCGGAAATCGGTGTAGCATTAGGAGTTAATTTAACCAACTCTGTCGGTGGATCGGTATAACCCAAGGGGAGAGCAGTATTGGTAGTTGCCGACGTTTTGGGAATTTCCACACCCAGCAGGGCATTCATACGACCATAATCCATTGTCCAATCTTCGATGATGGTTTTTGGTTGCATGTCCATGGGCACGGATTGACCCAAACCAGAGACAAGACCTGTTAGAGAATCAACTGTGTACGGAGTAAAGTTCAGCGCGTAATCCTGAATCAACGCCAGGTTATGATTTATAGCTGAGCTAAGAGATGAACCGGTAGCCAGTGTACTGTCAGCAACTTCGATACCATAAGTCGCATTATATGCGGCCTGCGGAACGATAATATGCTCCTGACTGGTTTTGAAAGCAGTTTGCACTGCTGACGTCAGGTTGGCTATATCAATGTTTCCGGTATCATCCTGACTCGTAGCAGCAGCGGCAGCACCGCCAGTATTACTAACCTGAATCTGCATGATGGTGCGGGTGTTAGGCCCGTAACCTGGCAAAGTTGAGAACGCGCCACCGGTGTCGGTGTTGTCATAATCACCGGTGAAATAATCTACACGCAAATCAAACGCTGGCATCGGCGCCGGCGAATCGTTATACATTAGTAACGTTGCACCAGCGAAATTGGCAAAGTCAACCAGAACATCAGCGCGTTCGGCAGGACCGAGCAACAACGCATGTTCCTTGACATTGGTAACAACGATGTTTTTCAGATTGTATTCAAAGTTGGTCGGCTGGTTTTGGATAATCACCGGTGTCGATAGAAAGCCGCCATCAGTGCCAATCTGAACCATCGCGGGACCACGAGTAGCAGGGTCAAATACGCCCGATGGTCGACCATCGAAAGTCACACCAGCGTTTTGCCTTGTATACCACCAGGACGGAAATTTTGAGACCGTATCCTGACTGTCATTGAATGGCACCATCCTAGCTTCAGTACATTTAGACCGATCCGTTTCAGAAGCAGATGTAGTTCCTCCATCGCACAACTTGGTGGCACCAGTAGGCTTACCAGCGTTCTGGAGAGCAGTGATTGGATTGCCCTGGGCGTTACTCGCAGCCACTACTAGCGATAAATTGAGCACACGGTCGTTACCGACACTCAGTAGACGCAAGCGATACTGTTTCGGATCCACCTTAAGTACAGGGTAAGCAGTACCGTTAACCAGTGGGGTATCGTTGAAAGATTCCGGCGTTCCGCTGGGTTGATTCAGCGGGTTAGTTAAGATATTAGCTGCTGTTGTATCAGAATTCCCACCATCAGTGACTAAATTATTTGCACCATTAGGCACCCCCGGTATGGTTTGTCCTTCGCAATAGTTCAACGCTGAGGATACGCAAGCCGAATCGTAATATGGGTTAGCAACCGCCCCGTGCTGAATGCCGGTAAATGGCGGCCAAAACCATGGGCCATAGTCCCAACGTCCGAAACTGTTGGCGCCGGAAATATCCCCCGGATTCTGATTGGGCATGAAGACATGAGGTACCCAAAGGTCACCATTACCGTTGGTACAATACGCTGGTAAAGCAGTTGATGCACCTGCCGCACATTCCACAGGTGTTCCTGTACCCCAACGCCAAGTGGGATCCTGGGAGTTGAGCTGGGTAGCGAAGGGACCAAAGCTGTTCAACACCGGCCTTCCAGGGGTGTTGTCAGGTACGAAGGTCTTTTCCTGGATAACCAAAGGGATGGTGTCTTGAATAGACGGCAAGACTTTGAGTCTAGCTATGTTGTTTCCGGAAACATTCGTGCCATTGACCAGATCCTGCTCAGTTGAATCTTGCAACAAATAGCCGGCAGCCATGCCATCATAAACGTTTAGACGAGTGATACCTTCAGCGTGATCGTGATAAAACATCAAACGGGCGCTTTGCTCGTTGGTGTAGTAGTAAGTCAGGGCACCAGGACCGGGATTAGTGGTCAGGGCGTTGTCAGTAATTTGTTTGGCAGTTGGATTGGTGATAGCGACTCCATTTACATCGGTAAATAATGCTTGAGTCGATGGATAGAACCACATATCTGGTACATCGGTAGCACTCTCGCCCCTAAGTACTCCATTTTCATTTGCGGGCTTTATCCACTGCCGCGGCGTTCCATCGCTGATCCAGGGAGTATTGCCACCATGTAAATGCATCGCGGTCCGGTTGTCGGTATCGTACTGACCGGCGGCGCCCATGTAGGTGTGGTCAACCGGTAACGGTAGATTACCTGCTTCGTGTAACGGCAAGTTATTGATCAGCTTAATGCGCACCGGACGATCTTTATGGGCGACGATAATCGGACCCAGATACTGGTTCTTACTTTGTGCGGGTACTGTGTTATCACTTGTATTACATGCCCCTGCTGGAGTCGTTGCTGGAAGAGCGGGTGGAGGTGTGCAGCCACTTGCAGTGCCAGAATTTATCTGCATGTAACCGCGCAGATGTGTTGCAGGAAGATCAGAGTGTAACTGTTGGGTATATACCGATTCGCTAATGACATAATAATCGGAACCAGGGAAGGTCGTTGTATCTGGAACCGCCAACGGCAGTGCTTGCCCAAGGTTGTTTACGCCGTTTGTATAATCGGCCCCTGAAACATACGAGGAAACATTAGGTATACCAGGCAACATGTCGACGAATTTCTTCAGACCGGTTCTGGCTATAGGCGTATTGTAACCAGTGCCTTGATTGTTGATAGTAAAGCCCGTAATGGCACCAACGGTTGTGTTGAAGTTAGCGGTTGCTCCGGTGAATACTTGTCCAGTATTTGATCCAAGACGTATAGTTGGTTTATGAAGATAACCTCCACTACCCTGGCTGGTAACTGTGATTCCAGTAATCGCATGAGTTTTTGGGTCCACAGTTGCAATTGCGGTAGCGGCTTCCACTACTGAGTCGGAACTGTTACTGGTAATCGTAAAAATAGGGGGCTTTGCAGGATTATAACCGCTTCCCCCATTGGTAACTGTAATTCCGGTAATGCCATTGATGATAGCTGTCGCAGAAGCGCCGGTACCATTACCGTTAACCGTGACTGAAAGGGCATCTGAACTTGTATAGCCAGCACCAGGATTAAGGACTTGTATATCTGCTATGCCATCAATATAAGCCCCAGGATTAGGGGAGCTGTAATCATAGGTTGTCGCCGCAGCTGTAGCTTGCGTACCCGAACTGTCAATTGGCGCAGTAATGGTCACTGTAGCCAAAACCGGCTGTGGACTGTTAGCGTAGTTAGGCACCACACCAAAATAGTCTGGCACCATGCCTGGTCCCGGTGGTGGATTCTGAATGCCTACGGCGGCAAAGGTACTCGCTGCAAATGCCGCGCTGCCACACACCAGCAATATTTGCCTGATTGATTTAGTTAATGTCATATTCATTGCATGCCTCCAGTTTTAGTGTGGCCTTTTTGACGTTGATGTTCTTGATGAACCTTATCAAAGTCATTAGGTCGTTCCTGACGCTGTTGGGTGTAGGACATTTTCAGACGCATTGCAGCTGACTTCCTGTCTGAATGAGGTGTTTTGTGCCGGGTATTTTGAGACTTGATCTGCTCGGCCTCAGTCGCGCGGGGAAGATTTGAACCATTCCTAGCATATGCAACCCCTCCACACAACGAGGCAACAAGAGTTGTTAAGCACAACACTTTCGTTAGTTTGTTTTTCATTTTAAAAACCTTTTTTGAATTTTAATCTATTGTTTTACCTGAACTTTTGCTGAGGTATCTAGGGGGAATTATTTATTTCTTGTTAAATATCTCTCGGTGATTTCTATGAAATAGATTTGTTTAAAAAAATTATGTTAACTATCAATATTGTTGGCTCTCTTTTGTTTTCCATTTCAAGAGCCAACTATGAATCCATTCCACCTTCGCCACGTTCATCGTGTTTTATCCAACTAAAATCGCAAAATAAATACAACAAACATGCAACCTTACAAGTGATTTAGCAATTTGTAGTCCAACTATTGATTTTCTGTGTAAATAAAAATTTAAGTTATTGTTTTTTATTGTAATTAAAATTTTTTTCAGGTGATAATTTCGCTCTTTATCCGCTGTATTATGTTAGAGGTCCGTTTTTTAGAGGTTGCTTGCTGTTATTTATCGATTACCCGGTTGCTAAAAAACAGAGTCCATGTATTTTTGGCGGAGATTTTATGTTTTAAATGGAGGATTAATGACGATTGAGAATATAAAAATCAATGAGTTAATGGTATTTTGTTGTTAACGGCGGCGTTAATTAATGAATGCTACTTTTCGGCTGGGGTCTAACAGCTAAACTGGTTTTATTGGATTGATTTTTATGGCTTACTGGGGTCGCTTTAACTGACGTAGCTGACGTTAATGACAATAATTATGATAATGATAAAAATGTCAAGACAACATTAACCGTATATTATTCAAAAAAATTCACTCTAGGCACTTAAATTGCAAGCGGATTCGCTTCTACATTTCGGGGAGGAGCTTTAATCGATCTGGCAATAAAAATGAGCGTTCTGAGGCAGTTTAAGTAAAAAAATGGTAATTAAGCCTGACAAAATTGTCATGATCATAAATTATGTGATGGATGGCGCGTTTTTTTTAGCAACTAACTGGTAGGGGTAGATCTGTTACGATGAAAAACGTCAATCCCCCGAATCTAAATTTTGCTGAATGGGTAAAGATATTTAGTGGGGTAAAGCTGAGGATTACATTTGTAGCCCACATCACTCAGCACTGATGAGTTGCTATGCGCTAAGTTATCCGGGATTTTTGTTTACTTTCGCTGGCAAGGTGGTGGCGGATTATTGTTTATTGTGTATAACTGGACGGGACTAATCATCCCGCAGCTTTATGGGAGATAGTATAAAGACTAAATGCTATGCATCGTTTGCGATTGAGGTCATTTGCTTTGTTCATCTTAACCTATAGTCATTTAGCTTTACTCTTGGAATGGATTGTTTAAATTTACCCGATGATACCATCGACCTGATCTGTAATAGTGATGAACTTGTCGCCAAGTTTCTCAAGCGACTGATTAATCGCTGTGACGGGTAAATGTAATTCAGCTAAAATTTCCTCGGTATAGATTTGTGGCTTTCCATTACCAATACCCAGGCCACCCAGCAGGCAATCATTCACATAGGTCAGTAAATTTAATCTATAATTGTCGCCCCGATAACCTGGATTGTGATGATGATAGACCACATCAATAATCGGCTTGGGCATAGACCAGGACGTCATCAACCAGGCGCCCAAGGTGTCATGGCTAACGCCTAAGGTAAAGCTTTCCAGTGCAACTTCAGACAACGTTGGATTGGCGGCCATTAAATGATTTAAACAGGTAAATTCCCTCGGAAATTGATCGCCCAATAAAGGATAACCAATATTGTGCAGCAAAGCGGCCAAGCATAACTCGGTATCTTGAAACCGGTTTTCAAGCGGAATGTGACTATTCAGCAACGGCATAAGCAATGAACTGGTCATGGCATGAACCCAAAAAAATCGGGTGCCAATGGGCCCGTCTTTAGGTGCTTTTAACAGCCCGATGGTCGATAAACCCAGGGCCAGATTAAACACCAGATCAAAACCTAAAACGCGAGAAATTGCCTCGCGTACACTGACTATTTTTCCGGGATAGCCGTACAACGAGGAGCTGGCCCAGCGCAGGATTTGCGCGGTTAACAGCGGATCCAGCTCGATCACCGCAGCCAGTTTTTCAGCGTCGGCGGTTAAATCAGCGGCTAACTGTATAATGCGCATCGCCACACCCGGTAAGACGGGCAAGGTCTGTAATTCACTGATCCGTTCAAGTAAGTCATAAGGTGATTTGAGCGTATTCAGTGGTGAATTAATAGTATCAAGCGTCCAGCTAATTAAAGAGGGATTCATCATTGTTCGTTAAATATTGTCATTGAAGTAACTTCGCTCTTTAGTCTTTAGGATTCCTTTTTTAGAGTGCACAATTGGCATATATACACTCTAGAAAAGGGTCGGGAATTTCACCCGACCACGTTTTCAATTAGATCAAAGGAGTGCCGTTGATCTAACATTTTCAGCTAGTAGCTCTTAGCCTGATGTTAAGCTTACGTAAACCGAGATTTCATGGCTTTGATATCTCGGAGTCCGTTACACTCCATAAGAGTTATTTACTACTCGGTTTAGTTCACCTTAATGGTGACAGTTGCCGGACTTGAAGTAACTCCGCCATAAGTTACTGTATAGGTAAACGTATAAGTGCCGCGCTTCGATTCCTGTCTAGCATTGTTACCTGTTGCAGTAGGCGTGGTAACAGTGGTAACAGGTGAAGTTAACACCATACTAACAGCACCTGCAGTCGTTACGGATACAGCCGCCGTAGCCGGAGTAGTTCCTCCACCTGTGTGCGTAACCGCACTAACATTAGTCACTGTCCGGCCTGCTGCGCCCGAAGGCAGAGAATTGGTCAGCACGTTGACACCAATGTTAGTCGCACTCAGGGTTTGCGTTGTAGCAGCTACCGCTGTAGCACTTACAGCAGAGGTCACTGAGTAGGCTGCCGCCAACGGTTGCGCCACTGCAGTTGAAGTTAACCAGGCTGACGTTACCGGATTAAACGCTTCTACCCTAAACAG
>CAILCX010000117.1 GCA_903832775.1 uncultured Methylobacter sp.
CTATTATTACTGGATGGTTTGGTATCCAATCGTGTATTGGCTGATTAATGTCGGAACAACCATTGTAGGATCATTT
Source organism: uncultured Methylobacter sp. (assembly GCA_903832775.1). Taxonomy (GTDB): domain Bacteria; phylum Pseudomonadota; class Gammaproteobacteria; order Methylococcales; family Methylomonadaceae; genus Methylobacter_A. Next base: position 77 of record CAILCX010000117.1, read on the forward strand.
CGGGCCTTAAAAAAGAAGCGTGGGCAACGCGCCATTTGGGTCACCGTCGATAGAGGTTTACGCGCAAAATGAAAGAGTACATTATTAATTCGCCACAGTTACAAAGCATTCAAAAGCGGGTAGGGGCTTTATTTGTCTGGTTTATTTGTTGGATTATGTGGGTTTATCTGCTGATTCCTTTAGTCACTTTGGGCAGTTGGGTGTTGGGAGACAGAAAGTTTATTAATGAAATGCGCTGGTTTGGCGGTTACAAGAGTCTGCTCGAATTGATGGAGATTTATTGTGTAACCCTGTTGGTCATGATTGCGCTCTGGTTATGCTGGGTTTCGTTTCGCATTTTAAAAAGCAAAGTACTTAGACCTACGGCACATAAAATAGTTTCTGATGGTGAGTTGTGCGAGTTTTATCAGGTCAAAATGGCTGACTTACAAAAGAGCCGGAACTCAAGAATGGTTACCGTTTATTTTGACGAGCATGGGCACATAACTCAACTGGAACCCATGTAGCTGGCTAACAACTGGCTTGCCTTGGGCTGATTTATGGCAACATCATTTCAACCAATTTAACCCAATAAGCAGCGCCGACTGGCAATATCGCATCGTTAAAATCATAATGTGGATTATGCAGTAAACAGCTGTTTTCCGAAGAGCCGTTACCAATCCAGATATAACACCCCGGTTTTTCTTGCAACATAAAGGCAAAATCTTCGGAGCCCATGCTCGGTGTTGGTTGTTGATTAATACAAGCCTCTCCAACAACGGCACTAGCGGCTTTTAACGCCATAGCCGTTTCTGCTTCGGTGTTATAAGTGACCGGATAGCCGGCATTTTCAGGGTTAAAGCAAATCGTAGTGCTAACAGTAAAGCCGGCACAAACGCCCTCGACCAATTGCTTTATCTTGTCGCCAATCATTGTTTGAACTGCGCCGCTAAAACATCTAAAAGTACCTCTTAAAACGACTGATTCCGGGATGGCATTCCAGGTATTGCCCGCATGAATCTGTGTAATACTAACTACCGCAGAATCAGCCGGATTAACTGTTCTACTAACGATGGTTTGTAGCGCATTAATGACCTGAGCGGCAGCAACAATGGCATCACATCCTAAATGAGGCATTGCCGCATGGGTTGCCTGTCCGGTGAGAACGATTTCAAAACAATCAAATGAAGCCATCATTGCGCCCGCTTTTACGGCAAAATGACCGGTGGGAATATCTGGGAAATTGTGCATGCCAAAGACACAGTCGGCTGGAAATTTTTCAAACAAGCCGTCTTCTATCATTTGTTTGGCACCCGCACGACCCTCTTCAGCAGGCTGAAAAATAAAATACACAGTTCCATCAAAATTTGGGTGCCGTGATAAATAACTGGCAGCACCCAATAACATCGCAGAATGGCCGTCATGACCGCAGGCGTGCATTTTTCCTTCATGACAGGATTTATGGGCAAAAGTATTTCGTTCCTGAATGAATAAGGCATCCATATCAGCACGCAGCGCTATTTTTTTATCGCTTTTGCCCTCTGAAAGTGTTGCCACAACACCGGTAGTACCGAGTCCCTGATGAATCTCTAAACCGAAACTGATCAGTTTTTCAGCAATAAATTTTGCCGTTAAAGTTTCTTCATAAGCCGTTTCGGGGAATTGATGCAGATGCTGCCGCCAGGATTGCATGTCGGTATGTAAAAGTTGTAAATCATTAGCTAGCGACATAAGTAAACCGGTTTTAATATTATTGGAGAAGATAGACGCACAAAAAGTTAGGCTGTAAGTTTTCTTACTAACCGTTTAACAGACAAAACAGTTTAGCCCAAAAGTTCTATTGATCCACCTGATTTTCCATGTTTAATGGACATTGTTCGGTCTTGGGGTATTATTCTAATTAGTAATTTTAACTTTCAGGGTCAATAGTTGAGCATGTTAATTAAAACCAAATCAGATGTTTTAAGCAGTGAGATCACTGACCGGGCGGTTTTTGAAGCTCGTCGTGAATTTATCAAATCGGCAACCGTTTTATCTGCCGGGCTTATGATGCCTGATTTAGGGCAGGCGGAACCTGGAAAATATAAAGAAGTGCCGATTGGTCCTTATTCAGCAACCTTACCGGTTACTGCCAGGGAAGATGTTGCTGGCTATACCAATTACTATGAATTTTCGACCAACAAACAGGATTCAACGGCCTTGGCTAAAGGCTTGAAAACTTCGCCCTGGAATGTCGAAATTTCCGGTGAGGTTGAAAAGCCCGGCGTTTATCAGCTGGAAGATATTTTAAAAGATAATCCACTACAAGAACGTATCTATCGTTTCCGCTGCGTTGAGGCCTGGTCTATGGTTGTGCCGTGGATCGGTTTTCCATTGGGGGAAATGCTTAAGCGCTTCAAACCCACTTCAAAAGCCAGGTTTGTCGAATTTACCACGCTGTTTAATCCAGATGTTATGGTTGGCCAGCGCTCCAGTGTGCTGGCCTGGCCTTATGTGGAGGGTTTACGCATGGATGAAGCGATGCATCCTTTGGCGTTGATGGTGACGGGTATGTATGGTGATGAACTGCCCAACCAAAACGGCGCGCCCTTGCGTTTAATTGTGCCCTGGAAATACGGATTTAAGAGTATCAAGGCAATTGTTAAAATTCGCTTTTCCGAAACCATGCCGGAAACGGCCTGGTATAAAAGCGCGCCCAGCGAATATGGCTTTTATGCCAACGTCAATCCGGAAGTCCCACATCCGAGATGGAGCCAAAGCCGTGAGCGGGTGTTGGGCAGCAGTATTTTTACACCTAAGCGGACTACCGAAAAATTTAATGGCTATGGTGAACAAGTCGCATCGCTTTATTCAGGCATGGATTTAAGCAAATACTTTTGATGTTGTCCCTTAAAACAAAGTGGGCGGCAATCAAAGTGATTGTTTTTGTCCTTGCATTGACGCCTTTTCTCTTATTAACCAAAGCCGCAATTTACGATCAATTGGGAGCCAATCCCATTGAAACCTTACATTTTGGTTTTGGTGATTGGGCTTTACGGTTTTTGTGTATCGGCTTGGCCCTGACCCCGCTTAAAATAATTTCAAAACAAAGCTGGCCGACCCGGTTCAGACGCATGATAGGATTGTTTGCTTTTTTTTATGCATTAATGCATTTTCTGGTTTTTATCGTGCTTGATTTATCGTTGTCCTGGGAAGCCTTTAAAGACGAAGTCCCTAAAAGTCCGTATATCCTGATGGGCTTGTTAACTTTTTTGTTACTGCTGCCGCTGGCTGTAACTTCAACTAAAAAGATGCAGAAAAGCTTGGGACGTCGCTGGTTAAAACTTCACAGTCTGGTTTACGTTGCGGGTCTGACTGCTTCGATACATTATTTGTGGCTAGTAAAAGCGGACTATTCCGAGCCCTTGCTTTATGCAGGAATTATCAGTGTATTATTGGCAATACGAATCGCAGTTTATTGGCGTAAAAAGTATAAAACTTAATGACTCTGATTAAATCCTGCACTTACACAATCATTGGATTGTATAGACTGGCAAAGTCTACCTTTTATCCTAAAACCCATCTGATCTAGCGGGTGGTTGTTTATATTGAGCAACTTTTGTTTCCAGCGTCGCTAAGGTTTTAAGATTTTCCTGCGCCTTGGGAAAATAAACCGGTGATTCATCAATCGCCTTTGTAAAATACTCTTCTGCTACCTTATATTGCCCAAGCAACATACAGATATAACCAATATTATTATAAGATTCGTGAGCAGGCATGAGTCTATTAAAAAGAGCGGTCGCATTTAATAAATTATCATGCTTGATTTCAATTAAAGCCAGATTATGAATAGCGCGTTGATAGCGATTGTCATAACCGAGCGCCTGATTAAACAAAGCTTTTGCTTTGATCTCATCCCCGGAAAGATAATAAGAATAGCCCAGATTATTAAGCAACATCGGATTACCCGGCTGAATAGCCAGCGCATTCTGATAATGACCAATGGCCTCGGCACTCTTATTGGACAGATCTGCAATCACACCCAGACCATTATGCGCCTTCCAGTTAGCGCTATTAGTCGCTACAGCCGTGGTCAGATAATCTTTTGCCTTGCCGGTCTGGCCTTTATCCAAAAAATACAAGCCCAGACTTTCATTAGCTAGCTGGTTTTGGCTGTCGATGGCTAAAATGTCCTGATATATTTTAACTGCCAATTCAGGGTGCTGTTGATGACTATGAATCGACGCAATTTTTTCCAGTGCCTTAATATTTTTTTTATTAAATTGCAGCGTTTTGATGTAATAAAAAAGCGCATTTTCTGCTTTACCATCATTCAAAGCCGCTTCAGCTTTGGAAAAAGCCTGCTCTTCAGTCTTGATATCAGGATCAAGCAAATTCAGGATATTATCAGGATTGTTAAGGCTGGCTTGATCCTGATCTGTTTTGGTCGGTAGCGTATTACAAGCGCTAAGACCCAGTAGTATCAGCAAAGACAAAGCAAGCATAGTAAATTTTTGAGTGAGCATAGTCGTTATAAAAGAATTATTGGGCAAATGCCGCATAAATTGAAATGATCGCTGGACCTAATATCACAATAAAAATTCCTGGAAAAAAACAAAAGGCCAAAGGGAAAAGCATTTTCACAGTCAGTTTTGCCGCTTCCTGTTCTGCATTTTGCATGCGCTTATCTCTAAGGTCTTCGGCAAAAATACGTAACGTAGCGCCAATGCTGGTGCCAAAACGCATGCTTTGGGCCAAGGCTGAGGTTAGCCCGCGAATATCTTCAACTCCGGTTCGGGTAACCAGATTTCTCAGCGCCTGATCCCTGATAACGCCCGCTCTTAATTCAGCGTTAACCAGACCCAGTTCATAACCCATGACTTCATTGCTTAAGGACGTGTCTCGCGCTATCCGTTGCAAGGCCGCATCCAAACCCAAACCGGCTTCGGTACAAACAATTAATTGATCCACCGCATCTGGAAAAGCATTTCTTATTATGCGTTTTCTTTCGGTTACCTTGCTATCCAGATAAAAACTGGGACCAATAAAACCTACCAAAAAACCTGAGCAAACAAACAATAACAGACTCTTGGGATCCAACCCGGCTATAAATGTTGTACAAACCAAAAATATCAGTAAAGGAAGGCTAATGGTTAACAGGATTTTTATACCAAAATAATGTGCAAGACTGTTTTTGGTATGATAACCCGCCTGTAACAAACGCTCACGGTCATGATTCAGTTTTTCGCCGACCCTTTCCCTGATGACAAAATAATTTCCCAATTGTACCGCGGTATTTCTGAAAAAACGCGAATCATCCTTATTGTTATTGTTGTCGGACATCGATTGCAAACGTTTTTTAACCGGATTGTAAAGACCGAAAAACAGAAAATAAAGCGCAACAACCAAAGCAAAAACCGAACAGGAAAAAAACATAATCACCAGCCAACGACCGATAGTTTGATCCCCTGATAAAGCAATAATATAATGTAAAAATTCTTCCATGACTTGGCCTAAATTTCAAAATTAATTTGTTTGCGTACCCAAAAAGCCCCAATCACCTGCAAAATGAATCCGACACCAAGAATCAAATGCCCCATTTCAGTGTTAACCAAAGGTTTAACATATTCGGGCGATCGTATGGAAATTACCAGAAATAGAACAAAGGGTAATAAAGACAATACCCAGGCCGACATACGATTTTCGGCAGTAATGGTTTTAACGCGACGTTGAAAACGGAAGCGTTTTCTTAAAATATCACTGGTCTTATCCAATAACTCGGCTAGATTGCCGCCGGTTTCCAGTTGAATCAAAATCGCTGTAGTCGCAGTAATCAGATTCATACTGGGTACTCGCAGTAACAGAAAACTAAACGCTTGTTTAATATCCCGTCCGTAATTGATTTCTTCAAAGGTAATGCCAAACTCTTTAGAGATCGGCGGCTTCATTTCAACAGATATATAATGCATGGCTTCATTAAACGGATAACCGGCGCGTAAAGCTCGCGTCATCATGTCCAGGGCATCGGGCAATTGTTCTTCAAACTGCTCCAGGCGTTTCTTACGATCGCTTTTAAGCTTTGCAATAGGAATATAACCAGCAAGCACTATGGCAATAATCGTAAAATAAAAATTCAACGTAAAATGCCAGGTTAAGCCTCCGACCACGATGGATAAAACAAGCATGACCAACATAACCACATAGCCGGGATAAGATTTTCCACCTTGTTCAAGCAGTTCTTCAATAAAGTTTGCGCCCGGTAAGGATTCCAGAAACGCTTCTATAGACGATAATTCACGTAAATATTTTTGCCTGACTAAAGAATTCTCACCATTGCCTCCATTAGTCACTACTTTTCGCAGACGTCGTTTAATCAGACGACTTTCCACCGACTTGGTACCAAAAGAAGGAATCAATACAAGTTGCGATAGTAGAAACACCGCGCCTGAAATCAGAACTAAAAAGATAATGAGCGTTTGCTTATCCATAATTTTTATCCTTAAAAAGTACTAATAGCATCATCAATATAAACCTCAAGACCAATATTAATACCGCGTTGTTTCATGCGCTCATGAAACCTTGGAACAATACCGGTAGACACAAACCGTCCTTTGATATTGCCATTTTCATCAAGGCCGCGACGTTCATATTTAAAAATTTCCGACATGGTAATAATATCGCCTTCCATGCTGTTGATTTCAAAAACGCTGACCAAACGGCGTTTACCATCTTCCATTCTTTCCAATTGCAACACAATATTAATGGCCGCTGCAATTTGCGAGCGTATGGTTTTAATGGGTAAATCAAATCCCGACATAGACACCATATTTTCAACGCGGGATAAAGCGTCACGCGGCGTATTGGCGTGGATAGTAGTTAAGGAACCGTCATGGCCGGTATTCATGGCCTGCAACATATCAAACGCCTCTTGTCCGCGTACCTCGCCAATAATGATGCGGTCAGGTCGCATCCGCAAACTGTTTTTTACCAAATCCCGCTGAGTCACTTCACCTTTGCCTTCAATATTGGGGGGACGTGTTTCCAGTCGCACCAGATTATCCATTTTCAATTGCAGTTCAGCGGAATCTTCAATGGTCACGATCCGTTCATTTTTAGGAATATGATTGGACAGCGCATTAAGCAAGGTAGTTTTACCAGAACCGGTACCGCCGGAAATCAACACATTAAGTCGCACTTTAATAATATTGGCAAACACATCGGCCATCGCCTGACTTAAGGTGCCAATAGCCACCATATCTTGCAATTGCATTTTGTCCTGGGTAAAGCGGCGTATCGATAAAGACGGACCGTCAATCGCCAGCGGAGGAATAATGGCATTAACCCGGGAGCCATCTTTCAAACGCGCATCAACCAAGGGCGAATATTCATCGATTCTTCGACCCACCTGGGTGACAATCCGGTCAATAATTTTTAACAAATGGGCATTATCTTTAAACGTGATCGGCGTTTTTTCCAAAATACCAAATCGTTCAATGTAAACCGAGTTATAACCATTAACCAAAATATCGGCGATAGTTGGTTCATAAAGCAAATGTTCCAAAGGACCAAAACCCAGAATGTCATTAATGACTTCGTTAACGATTAATTGCCTTGTTCTGGTAACGACGGGAATCGCTTCTTCATCGATAATGCGCCGGGCAATTTCACTGATTTGCTTCTTGGCCTCTACATCTGCCATTTTAACGATCATCGACAAATCAAGAATATCCATCAACTTCTGATGAACTTTATCTTTGTATTCCTGATCTTTCGTCGTTAGTAAATCAAAAACCAAGGGTGGAATAGATGGCATTTCAGCATGAGGATGACCCAGAATGGCAGATGCATCATCAGCTATAAGATTACTGTCTTTATTTGAAAAACTTTGAATACGACTTTTTAGACTCACAATAGTTCTCTCAATGCGAAATTTTTCCCTTGTAGGGTGGGCACCGCCCACCTTATAGGCTGTCCGGTGGGCGATGCCCACCCTACCGGGGTGTTATGTTTACCCTATGGTTTAGTGTGCAGTACTATCAGTCGACTGTATATTCGTATAACTACCTATCCTTTGAAAAATATCGGATTATTGAGATATAAACACTTGTGATTGATACACAAAATTCTAAAAAAAACTCGCAATATCTTTCTAACTGTGTAACTATCAGAACAAGACAAATGTTAGTCAATAGGGAGGGCATCGCCCACCAACACGTTTAATACTCACACTACCTAGCCAAAAACAACCCATCTGGAGTGCATTTTGCAATCTTTGATAAAACCTCTTTTGTTGATTTTACCTGTCATCTTTAGCGTTAGTCTTCATGCTGAAGGCTATAACATAACCATCAATATAGACGGCGCGGAAGTTTATTCTGAAGAAAGTGAGTACAATGAAAATATAACGCTACGAAGTAGCAGCAAGCCAAAAGCATCCCCCGCTTACCAGCCAAGAAGCCGCGGTAGCCATGCTTTTAATAGTGATAAAACAAAATATACCGAGTTAATCGCCAGAGCCGCAGACCGGCATCAGGTTGATCCAAAATTATTACATGCCGTCATTCAGGCTGAATCTGCCTATAACGCAACAGCCATATCCTCAGCCGGAGCCATGGGTTTAATGCAACTGATGCCAGCCACAGCGAGACGTTATGGTGTGACTGATCGCAGTGATCCCGATCAGAACATAGACGGTGGTACACGTTATCTGAAACATTTATTACAAATATTCGATTCAAACCTCGATTTAGCCGTTGCCGCTTACAATGCCGGAGAAAATGCCGTCATTAGAAACAACAATGCCATTCCGCCTTATCCCGAAACGCAGAATTATGTTAAAGAAGTGCTTTCCTTGAAGGAGTATATGAATAAAAACAGTGGCGTATTTATTTATGGGGCTTCTTCCAAAAACAATTAAAAATTACCGGGAACGCCGAGCCCCTGCTCGGCCAGTTCGCATTGATAAAAATCCGCCTTAGGGTGAGCATCGCCCAACTTTTTTGCATCATGCTTGCCAAAAAGAGTGGCAGCCAGACCGTGCTAATTAATGATTGAGTGAGCTATATTTTGTTAAAGAGATTAAAATTAATATTACAAGACAAGGCATCATGATTAATATGGAAAATAGTATTTAAAATACATTCAAACGGGCTTACTAAAGGAAATTTTTATGGCTAGTAAAAATCAAGTAACTGATTGGGATAAATTTTTCACCGATATAAACTCGGCGATTTATTCATGCTTTCAAATTAAGTCATCGTTAAATAAAAACCAGTTTGAGTTTTTAAAGCTTAGCGACTTTGAAAAAAGCATTGCATCAAATAACATAACAGAAGAAATTAACTCCGTTAGACAAGTCGTTAATGATGTTTGTAAAAAAAATGGAGCAATAAAACAAATTAAAATCGGTTTAAAATGTTACCGATCTGAAGATTTAATTAAAGATTGTAAAAGTCCTCAACAAAAAGATGGGCTTGTCAGTCGTTTTATCGCGACACAAGGATTAACTACCATCGTGAGCAGTGGAAATGCTTCTTATGATTTAGCGGGTAAATCTAAAGTCCTGCTACAACAAAGGCTCGTTACTCCAGGTTTCGAAGATTACAACGTAGAAACAATCTACACGACAATACACGAATCGGTTCATAGAATGTCGAGTCAAGCATGGCGCAAAGCTTGTTTTAAAAGTTCCTGGTCTCATCCAAGGGATCCAAATAAAAGATTATCACCCTTAAGTCATAACACTGATGAGGCTACGACAGAAATTTTAACCAGAATCATAATCGACAAGCTTCAGGAAACGACAAGCTGGGTTCCTAATAATTTTAAAATGTCTTCATATGACAAGGAAAAAAATTCGCTGATGAATAAATTATTCGAGCACAAAACTCAAATATTTAACTTTTATAAAATAGGCGTTTTTGATTTTCTAGCCGAAGCTTATTTTTCTGATAACAATATAAAAGCAAATGAAATGATCGCTGATATTTGTGACTGGGGACATTGAACTATCTATATCTCGGATTGATCGAACGCTACTTTGGTTCGCTCTAAACAATAAAACAGCCTTTAATCAAACGTCGGGTTGCTGCTTTTTCAACCCGACGTTGACTACCTGAAGTAGCACGTTGATACTGCAACGAGACAAAAATAAGGCATCACAATAGTTTAACCAGTGCAGCCACCAAGCCTGCCTGAGCCAGTAACATACCGGCTATCCATTTAACCAGGTCATATTTAATGTCGCTTATTTTGGCTTCAATACGAAGTTCAGATTCACGAAGATCGTGGTGCAATGAGTCTATATCTGATTTGGTTATGATTTCAGCCTGGTTTTATGCATCTTTAAAAGCGTTTGCCACCGCTTCTGCTTGAGGTTGCTCAAACCCGGCATCTTGCAGAGTTCTTATGAACTGATGTGTATCAAAAGTTAATATAGTCATGCAGAGCTCCAGAGTTAATGGCATCAAATTAGCCATCAAGAATTAATTTGTCAATTTTATAATCCTGTCAGGCTAAAAATCCTAGGCTAGAGCATCGCCCACCTTTTGACCAACAAACCCTATTTCATCATCCGCTTTTTAAATATCTGATCAATCTTCTTATTGGTATCTTGCGGATACTGAATCGGTACATTAACCACCGGTTTTGACGGCTGCATCACCGGCGGCTCGGGTTGATACGCAACTGGCTTGGGATTGTTCGCGCAACCCTCATCATAACGATAATCCCCCGATGGACGGTTAAATGTCCATTTAAAGGGTTTGCACACAATCGTATCACCCAGCTTCTCAAAAGCATCATGCGGCGGGGCTATTGTAGCCAGGGCAGTCAACGGGCTTACCCCCACAAAAATACCGGCACCGATAAGTGTTGCCGCCATACCGACCGGCCTTAAAAACATATCGACCATCACATCATAACCATCACCTTCAACCTTATCCGGCTCTGCAAAACTGGGGGCAGACAACGCTACTGCAACAACAAAAACTATCCATTGACTCGGTTTCATCTTATTTCTCCAATTTGATTAACGTGCAAAATAACTAACAACATTCCTACTTCAAGCTAAATCCTCTGTAATTTGCTTAACCGCCGCTTTGATTTTTAAATCCAGCAAAATAGTACCCAATAGCGCATTCGCTTTACTGGCATCACCATCAGCGCCGGTTACTAAAAAATCAGAACCGCTGTGATCAACTTTATAATCCATTCTAATTCCTGCCGGAAAAACCGCCATTAACTCCGAGGTATCGCGTATCCCCGCATGGCCGCCAATCTGCGCCAGTGAATAACCATTACTCAACAAATAATCGCTTTGCGAATTAGCCTCATAATAGGCATTGACTTGTAGAACCTTAACGCCTTGGTTTTGCCATAACTGCGTCAGCCGTTCCGCTACTTTTTTCTGCGCCAGCTGGTTACCGCCACTATCACCGATAAAGGCAATGGTTTTAAAACCATGTTGCTTCAAACTGCGTGCCGTGGCGTCCAAAAGCGCTTCAAATTCAGTGTCGGTTATCGACAAAGTACCGGCAAAACGCATGTGTCCATCAGCCGGAGTAATAGTACCTTCAGGAACATAAGCAATCACTGGTGCTACCAGGGTTTTGCCCAAGGCTTCGGCTATTTTGCCCGCCGTGTATTTAACAATGTAATTATGTTTACCCAACACCACATGCGGACCATTTTGTTCAGTACCGCCCGTCGGCACCAACACAGTAGTTGAGCCGCCTTTGATTGCCGCGCTCACTTCTTGCCAGGTCATGGTCTCCAGATAAGGTTGTTCGGGATTGATAACCGGTTCTACCCCTTTAGTATTTAAATAAACCGCAGGCAACACCGCGAGCATAAAAACCGACACCGACGCATAGCGCTTGGGTTCCAGCAGCATTTTCATTTTAAAACTCTTAAACAAGGTAATAAAAGGCATGAGATATAAACTCCAGAATGTAGCAAACTTTTCATTTTCTTCAGCGCCCAGACCAAAAACAATATCTTCTCTGGTTTTGGGAATATACAAGGTTCCAAACCAGCCATCCCAAAAAGCAAAGGTAAAGCCCATGTTTTTATCAAAATGTTGCGGTGCAGCGCTATGATGAATCTGGTGCTGGGCAGGACTGATAAACAAGCGGCTAAACAAAGGCCCCCAGCTCCACCAGATATGAGAATGCCTTAAATTGTAGCCCAGCAAAAAGAACAGAATCAAAATCACATTGACCCCGGCCACGTTATAAAAAAAGACTGCATGACCCACCAAAAACGTCATGCAGCCGAGCGTCAAACCCGTCAGTAAACCACCCAGACTCAAGACCAGCAACGTGTCTACAGGGTGCATTCTAAATACAGTGATCGGCGTCATCACCTCAGCGGAATGATGCACCTTATGAAACTCCCACAACCACAGCAGTTTGTGTTGTAAATAATGGGCAAAAAACAGCGCAAAATCACCGGCAAGCGCCAACAGCACCGTCATGATTACGCCTTGCGCATAAAGCCCCTGCAAACTCCCATTTAAAGCAGGCAACCAGAGCATTAGCTTTGTTTCTGTTAAATGAGAAACCACAAACGACAACGAAGAAAATAAAATCAGGATAAAAGACCCCTGAAACAGCATGTCGGTATAAAAAAACAGATAATCATTAAGTGAAGAACGGTGCAGCAAAATGGCCTTGGGCGAGATTGTCACCATAGTATGTTCATCAGTATGCTTGCGTAATAGCGTCAAGCCATAAGCGATCGTAAAAGCCGACAACAAATACAGCCAATAAATTCGGTCATTATTGGTGATAAAAAGTTCAAAGGGCGAAATTAATTGCTTAAGCATCTTGGTCCTGTTGTAAATCTTTATTAAAAGTAGGTTGAGCATCGCCCACTTAATAGCTTAAAAAGAAGGTGGGGGATGCCCATCCAACCCGGCTCACCTACTCAGGCGCAGCATATCGCTTGCAATGGCGGTGAAGCAGCTATCCAATGCATACGGATCAGCAGTGATATCTGCGTAGCAGTAGAGTCCGTTTGGCTGGGGGCTAGTTCCGGGTGGAACGGCGGAAGACTGCAAAGTGTCAGAATCGTTCGTATTGGCGAGTCTTTTCATAATGTTGGCTCCTTTTTCGTTGTTACTATAGCCGCAAAAAGTTATTTCCAAAGTGTTAAGAGCAGAGCCTAATCCAAGGGTATAAATAGCTATGGGCTGGTTGGTATTGGTATTGGTATCAACCCAGCTGCGCGCCGAATTAGCTACAAGCTCGACCATATTCCGCGCCGCCTTGTTCACATTGCAGCGCGTGTTGGCATAGGGAGAGGCGCCGAGCGAGCGCTGGCCTGGTTGGCCTACCTGCACTAGGTTTGGCACCAGTGGGATAGAACTGGGGCTTAAGTTCGTTATTGTTATCGTCGTACCTGAGTTATTCGGTAAAAAAGCTGATATTGGATTAGCGGGTGTATTGGAACTGAGATAAGTATTCCATGCGCCATTAGTTACAGTATTACTGGTTATTCCACAAGGTATACTGTTTCCGCATCCGACCGCTGATCCAGTGGCATCAGTTTCAGAATATAAATCTCCGGTTACCGTAGGTATAGGTGTTTTTGAGGTGTTGTATTGAAATGTTGCCGGTAACCCATTCGGTGCTCCGTCACTGAAGAATACAATGACCCGCAGACTGGAACGGTATAAGGCCGGAACGGCATTAATCTCGTTCAGCGCTACTCGCATTCCCTCGGCCGAAGTTGTGCCGCCTCCATTTACCAAGCCGTTGATTGAATTGGTAATGGTTGTCTTGTTAAACCCTCGGCTGATGGTCTTGTCGATTGGCACTAAAAGTTGAGCCCCCGATGAGAACGCAACCAGGCCAATTCGGTCGGTGCTGGGCACGAACTTGTCGATGAAATTGATAGCAGCTGACTTCACTGTAGGGAAAACGCTGCTAAGAGATCCGGAAACATCTAGCACCAGTATCATGTCCAGGTCGCGCCGGATGGCCGTGCCTGATGCCGCGACAGTAATTTGGTTCCAATTGAGCACGCGCATGAAAGTGGTTGGCATGGTCGCAGAACCCGATACATCGACCTGCCAGTAGCCGTCGCTTTTGTGTACCGGATCTGGTCTGATTGGGGCTAGTCGAGTCGCGCCCAAATAGTTGTCGGGGAAATTTCCATTATAGAATTTAAGAGCTGCAGCCTTCGCATTGTTGATGCGATCAGAATCGTTTGCTCCTACTGCCAAACCTCGCGCTGCGGCGATGGCGGCCGCATCAACCGAGGCACTTAGTTTGGCTTTAACGCCGTAAGCTCGGCCTGAATCAATTGCCAAACCCACTATGCCAACAAGAACAATGAGAGAAATTGCGAAGAGAACTATAATTTGGCCTTTGCAGTAGTTCCGGTTAATATTATTCATGTTATCTCCTTTAGCTAAGCGCACGTTATAGCGCGGTCAGAGAGTAAAGTCTCGGACCTGTTTTCATTACGTAGTTCACAATCACCTGGTAATTGTAAAGCGTTTCCACTGCGTAGATTTCTTGTCCACCGCAGAGGGTCAAAGGCAATGTCGCAGAAGTCTGACTTGGATTTATCCATGTGGAAGAGTTGATGCAACTGCCATCGCTATTACTAAAACTCGTAGGACAGGTCCATACCCTACTCGGAAGAAGAGTCACGTCATTAGGGTTAGTAAGTATTGACCTGATCTGAGTTTCTACTTTAGGATAAGTTGAGCAAGTACAAAACGTCGGCGTCATATCAGTGCAGTTGGAAACATGGGTGCCGATAATTTTGGTGATGTAAATCATGCCATGAGTGGGCATGACCAGAGGGTTGGAGGTGCTGTTTAATGCGGTGATAATGTTCTGCTGAAGGTTTGCAGTATTTGCATTTGTTCTAGACGCCAGATTGGCTCCCTCGCGGCTCATGGCCACCAGAATATTGTTGAACTGAATGGCGCGCGCGAAGTCAACCACTCCTAACACTAGCATCAGCATCACAGGCAGTACAAAGCACATTTCGATCATGCTTGCCCCACGCGCTGACCTGGGATTTTGAAATCCGGAATTTGCCATCATTTAAAATTCTCGTTCTGCATGGTGGCGTTCACGCTGAAGCTGTAATTGCCATTGGTGAAAAAAGGCTTTATGAAGGGGGTTATCAGCGGGAGGGTACATGCAAGTCTAATCATGATAATATCGTTTGCACCGCCACAACCGGAACCAATGGACACTATGTTCCCAGTGGTACGATTCACGGTGCTATAGGTCAAGCTTGGCGACACCTTAGCATAAAGCCCCATGGAATTTGCTCTTATTGCATCGCTTACAGCGTTACATCTCTGTTCAGCCTGAGTTGTCGGGTTTTGCAGGGTAGGGGTAGGAAAGTTGGAGGGACCAGTTACAGCAGCGTAGCGGGCGCCTTCACGCATGGCATGCTGCATGGTCAGGTTTACCCACCACAGGTAGCTGAACTCAATGATCCCGAACAGCACAATAAAAAAAAGCCAGGCCGTCAGTGCAAACTCGACTAAAGCAGCTCCTTTTTCTTTTATGTTCATAGTTGTTCTCTTTTATAGTTGTTGTGTAATCCAATGGCATCAACTCTATAAAATGGAGCATGATGCCCAGCAGGTTTAATATTCCATGCACGATAAGTTCCCACTATTTCTGGTTGTACGTAAGTTTCCCCAAACTTACCAGATAACGTAAAAGGTGGGCGGTGCCCACCCTACATTAACGAGTTGGCGCACCGCCCACCATAAGTTTAGAATGTAGGAAATGCCCCCTCCAACCATCAAACCCATTACTCCACTGTCTTTTTCGAATGAAATAGCCTTTTAAAAAAACCTTGGTCTTTAAATTCATCCAATATCTTTACATCCAACTGTTCAGCTAAAGTAATCATAGCTTTAGTGATAGCCGCTTTGCGGACATGCTTATAAAGGGGAATGCCCAAATTGGTTGATTTAACTACATGTTCATAATCATTAGGGATAGGTTTAAGCATCCGCGAGCCAATGGATTTTTGTATAAACTCTAAATCCAGTTCGTTATTGCTATGGTAACGGTTGACGACAATTACTATGTTTTGCTCGGCAATATTAAACTCTGACTTTAAAATACTGGTGATACGCTTGGCATCACGGATATGAGCCAGACTTTGCTGAACGACAATCACAACCTTCTCGGAACGTTCCAGTATGGTTGCCGATAACGGGTCAATCTGGCGCGGCAAATCAATAAAGATCCGGTCATAATTGCTGGTGATTAGCGTTAATAATAAATCAAGATTTTCGACCGGTATTTCGCCCGGCAGCACCAGTTGCTCATAGGTCATAGCCAATAAATGCAAACCACTTTCATGAATGGTCATGTAACCGTCGATCGCTTCAAAATCGAGTTTATCTACATCAGACAATGCTTCAACGACGGTATGTTTGGGCTTTAGGTCCAAATTTAAGGCCTGGGTGCCAAATTGCAAATCAAAGTCAATTAAAACAACGCTTTCGTCAGTGAGTAGAGCAGCCATATGCGCTAAATTACAGGCGATAAAACTGGCGCCTGCCCCCCCCTTTGCATTGATCACCGTGGTAATAACGCCCTGTTTTGAGCGTTCTTTTTTTAGTTCAAAAACAATTTTGTTTAAGGATTTAAATAAGTCCTGAATATCAAGCGGTAACGTAAAAAAATCACGTGCACCGGCTTGCATGGCCAACCGCATATCCTGTTTATCCTGACCTTCAGAAATTACCAGTAACGCCGGGCGCAGAGCAGGGGACATGGCGGTTAAGTCGTCAAGCGCCTCCAGGGTCACCTTATCCAGGAGAAATATCAAAATATCCGGAAGCGCCTTATCGGTATTAAGAAGCCCATGCGAAAAATTATCGTATAAAACAGAGATAACTTCTTTATTGAGTAAAGAAGAAATCTGGCTGCGATATTGTGACAATTGAAAGGTATTGCTGCCCAAAATTTGTATTGAAATTGATCTTTTATGCATGTTTTTTATGTTTGCAATACAGAGTTGTTGGGGATAAGGTCAAAATTACAAATCACTTTTTTTAAGGTGCGGAAATTCTTTTTGCCTAATCGATTAATTTTGTAAGAACCATGCATTAAGTTTTTAAATGGTGGGCGATGCACCACCGGGTTTTATCGAATGGTGGGCATCGCCCACCCTTAGCTTTAAAAGATATGCAGCCTTAGTGTGCAGTAGTTGCGGTCGACTGTATATTCGTATAACTACTTAGTTTAAAAGGTGGGCGGTTCTCATTCTACTTGGCTTTAAACGGTGGGCATCGCCCACCTATGGGTTGACTGGTTATTGACTACCCGAACTTCCAGAACTACCCGAACCACTCGAGCCGGAACCCACATTAATAGTTACATTGGGCGGCTGAACATTTTGACCAAAACTATTACGATAAGTTCTGATGATGTTAACCCCGGCATAACCATCCATTGTTCTTGGTGAGTTAGCGGGTGGATGTGCCGCTGCCTGTGGATTGGCAATCTGTGCTTTTGCGAGTTGTTTGGCAGACTTGCCAAAGTTATCATCCAGCGCATAAGGTTTATAATTACCATCTGCACACGCTGCAAGACTTAAGGTGCCTGCCAGCAGGGCAGGGATGCTAATATTTTTCATTTTACAGCTCCATCATTAATTTGGTGACCAAACTGACCGGTAGTGCCGCCTGTGCCCGGATCAACTGCGGTAATTTGCGTTTGTGTTTTTCTGGCTTCCATACGACCCAATAAATAAAAGTCGATATCATTGGGCGCGACATAACTATCAGTCGGCAATTTAATTTGACTGGGCGGTATGGGTCTTGCCAAATGCGGAGTTATTAAAATAACCAGTTCTTTTTTATCATTTGAGGCTTCCCGGTTTCTAAACAAGGAACCCAATACCGGAATATCGGCCAGACCGGGCGTTTGGTCTTGTTTGTTACTCTGGTTCTCGCTGATCAAACCAGCAATCGACATGGTTTGGCCATCGGCAAGTTCAAGCGTGGTGACTGCTTCGCGCGTATCCAAGCTGGGTGTTGATTGAAGAATGGGCGTGGCTTGAAGTATCCCTGAATCACTGGCTAATATTTGATTAGCCTTATTGCTAAGGGCGCTCACTGCTACGTGAGTGGTCAGATTGATTCTGTTTGAGTCCAAGACTATTGGAGTGAATTCCAGGCCGACGCCAAATTGTTTAAAGCTGACCGTACATGGGGAAATAACGTTAGTGCCCGGTGTACAAGCAGTATAAGGAAACTCACCGCCTGATAAAAATGAAGCTTTTTTGCCGCTCAAGGTAGTCAGATTAGGTTCTGCCAGGATAGTGGCTAAACTGGTATTTCTGCTGAAATCTAAGGTCCAGCTAAATAGAGCTTCACCTGCCATATAATCACCCGAAAAGGCACCGGCAGCACCGGCAGCAACCGTCCAAAGAAATGAGCCATCTGACTTTTGGGTGCTATTGGAGGCACCGGACTTTAAAGTCAGTTTACGCGCCAATACCCGATTAACCTCGGCAATTTTAACTTCCAGCATAACTTGCTGTTCGCCGCCGACATGCATCATATTAACGATGGAATTACTGGCGGCATTACTGCTTCCGCCAGAGCTGCCTGAAGTTCCTCCGGTAGCTCCGCCACTTCCGCAATTACCACTGCCAGCAGAACCGGAAACAAACCCCTGAGCAACTTTCATGGCAAAATCCAGATTAACCAAGTTGGAGATTTCTCCGCTTAGAATGATACATTTTTCGGCGGCGCGAACTTGTATCGGCTCATTGGGCATCAACTCGTAGAGTTTTTGTTTAAGCCCATCCAGGTTATGAGTAACCTCAATATTCATGACCAGGTTTACTTTGTTAGCGTCATCCCAGATGGTAGCATTTGTTGAACCTATCTCGTTTCCTCTTAAAAGCAGTTGTCTCGACGAGAGTAGCGTCATGTCCGCGATGGAATCCTTGCCCTTGGTCAATTTACTGACGTTCTGATCTAATGTTATTAACAGAGATTTATTGACCGGCACCCGATAAGTCAGTTGTTTATTGTCGGCACTGGTGGTAATTACGGCTCCTGCGTGGAGGCTATAGCCAAATAACAGTAAAACCACTGTTTTATGCAGCATGCTTGAATTGAAATTAAACATAATTACGCTTCCCTTTTTTAGGTATCTAATGGCATTAAGCTATAGGTAATAAGATAGTTGTCTGTAAAACGCAATTAACTGTGCGGCTACAGAGATTTGATTTTTTTGATGAATGAGTTAACACGTTCCACCTATGCATTCTATAAAGGTCTGGCTGCCCCAAGGTAAAATCTTGATAGTCAGCTGGGCTTTATAGGGTTTTTCAGGTTTGCTTTGTACCGGCACTATAAGCGGTTCCTCTGCCGTTGGAATAATATAATCATCGTTGTCCATCGGATTTCTTAAGGTAAATTGCAAGGCGCCGGTACGCATGGCATGAACCAGACATTCGGCTTGTTGCGGCGTTACTTCCAGTGTTAAGGCCCTTACTACCGCCGGTTTATCCTGATCCTGTGATGCCAGCTGGTCAATCGCCAGAATTTTGATATTAGGCAGTAGCGTGTAGGTTCCGTTTTGGTTGCCTACCGGCATGGGGATGACTTTGTAACCATGCTCCGAAGACATACATTCAATCCTGGTGCCGGAGCCGGTCACGATAATATCAGCTTTATTATTGGGCAGAATAAAACCGGCTACGCCAACCACATCATCGACCCTTACACTCATGGCGCGTTTGCCTTCTTCAATTAAGGCCGACAAGGTACTGCCACCTAAATGTTCTTTTATTTGCGGTTTTAACAGAATTTCATCAGGAAAAAATTCCCGCTGCGTTACTTTTCCGATGATCGCGTTAGGGTTTTTGTTGATTTCCTCTTCGGTAAACGCCTGGGCGGGTACATTATCTTTAGGCCAGGCCATTAATTTAAGTTGCATTTTTTCAATACGGGTGGCAAACGGAATGTTCATGGCCGCCACATAAATTTGAACGGTATTTGGCCCGACAGTGGTCGGTCTGACGCGGGTTTGTAGATCAACCCAATTTTTAGCAACATAACCGGCGCCACCTGCCATCAGTAATGCGACCAGCAGCAATATTCCAAATCGACTGTTCATAAAACCATCCTTGCATTTTCAAGGTTAATAAAATAGGTGTCCCAGGCAATATTAAAGCGTTGCTGGGTTACAACGCAGGTTTCGCCTTCATATTCACATTGGTCTTTAATCAAGCCCAGCAAGTCTCTTGGTTGACAAGGTAATAGAGGGCGATTGGCTCGTTTGTAGCGTTCAAAGATTGAATCAAAAAGACTGTCATCGGAACTCAGTTGTAGCTCCTTGAGATATTGATGCCAGATATCGATGTATTGTTGTTGGGTAACCGGCGCAAATCTGATTTTATAACCCAATCTACGTAAAAAGGCTTCGTCTGCCAGTTCCAGAGGATTGATGTTGGCAGAGAAAATTAAAATCACATCAAACGGTACCTGAATGCGTTTGCTGTTTTCGAGGCTGAGATAATCATGCTTTTCTTCGAGCGGAACAATCCAGCGGTTAAAAAGATCAGTAGGATGAATGCGTTGCCGGCCCAAATCATCAATAAGATACATGCCATTATTGGCCTTTAATTGCAGGGGAGCCTGCGATAAACGGGTATTGGTATCGTGATGGATTTCCAGCATATCCTGGGTTAGTTCGCCGCCGCTGACCGCGACCGGTCTTTGGCATTTAATATAACGCGGGTCTGTACCCTGCTGCAGATTGATGTTTATTTCAGTTGGGTTTTCTTTGGGACGACGATGTAAGGCGGGGTCGTAGACCTGGATAATGCTTTCGCCTACAGAAATAGCATGCGGTATTAAAACCGGTTCGCCCAGCACGCGCGCCAAGCGTCTGCAGATATAGGTTTTGCCGCTGCCTGCCAGTCCATAGATCATAATAGCTCTACCGGAGTGCATGGCCGGGCCTAGTTGATCCAACAGATAGGGATCTATAATAGTATCTGCAAAGGCTTGTTTAACCTCGGCGCGGGTTATTTTATGGTTTTGTGTTGATTGGGCAAGAACCACCGTTTTATATTGCTCAAGCGGCACCGGAGCAGGGCCTACATAACCGCTTTTGCGTAAGGCGGCTTGCGCTTCGGCAACGCCTTTATCGGTCAAGGTATAACGTGGACCGGAACTGAAAGGAGCGGGAGCCAGAATATTGATTACACTTTGTTTACGTAACTCAGAGATAACCACTTCAAGGATGTTACCCGCCAGTGCCATAGTTTCAGAGAGTTGAAGTAGATCAGCGATACCGTTTACATATAAATGTTTACAGACCAAAGCTGCAATTAAATCGAACGATAAGCCAGTCTCCTCAATATTACGAGGCCGAGGTGCTAACAGGGGCTGAGGGCTAGTTGTATTCATTTCAATTCAGGTAGGGTGGGCATTGCCCACCGTTTGGGCCAGGCTTGCTAGGGCTGTGTGCCGGGTGCCGCCTATAAGCATTATTACGTAGTTTGGTTCTAGTAGATGTAGTGTTCTGATATTTTCATTCATCATTTTAGCGTCCAGATTAATAACATGAAATTCTAAATAATATTTATGTTTGTCAGGGTTGTTTGGTGGGCGGTGCCCACCCTACATTACTGTAATTTTCTGGTGGGAGAAACCCACCAGAGCCACGTGGGCATCGCCCACCTTTTGGCTTGCTTGCTGGGTGTTACTACCCACCCACGGCACAACTAATCACGTCACTCCACTGACCTACCTGTTCATCGTGGTATAAATAAATGGCTTTATACTTCCACGCCGCGCTGACGCCTGAGGGCGGTAAGGGACTAAAATCGGTGGTATTGGGCATGGTATTAATGGTTAGAAACACAAAACTATTACCGTCACCTCTATCCACCCAAATCTCCAGCGCATTGGCTTTACCTTTGAGCCAGGCAATAATCGGATGCCCGGCTTTGTTCTGAATGCTTAGAACAGGCTTCCAGGCGCTGGGATCAAAGGTTGTTGTGGTTCCCACTAGCCATAAATCCTGGCCGATAGCGGTGGTGTAATTCCTGTGGGTTTTAAGTCGCGCAGCCAGGGTAGACAATCTTGGAATAATGCCAGGACTGACCGCTACAGGAATCGGCTCTGCCAGTTTGGGAGCAAGCGGCCATTCTGCAGTACCATTACCACCGTCCCGCAACAATTTTTTATAAGCCGTCCAATGCTGGCCATTTGATTGCATGTCATACATAGTTTGGAGCGTATAACGAAAACAGGCAGCATCCGCTTTAAGTGTATTCAGTTCATCAGCGCTGATGCTTAGCAGCTCAGCATAATGGGGTAATGTAGCACTAAGATGATCCAAAAGATCAGCTCTGCTACCATCGTTATTGGGCATGAATGAATTAGTCGTCATAGCGAGTGAGCTCCTGCGAGTTGGGTAAGTATTTTAAATCGTATGCATTGGTGGCTGAGTCATTTTCTGCCAAGGTTAAGCGCTTAAATAACTCTAAGGCGCCGCCGTTAAGTCTAAAAGTCAATTCTCACAGCGTTAGATGCCCTTAACCGCTTAGGTTAAGGGCTTTGTAGAGCCTGAAAAGTGCTATTGCAAATAAAAATGCAATTCTCACGTTCAGTTAAGGACTCAACCCGTTTGGTTAAGTCCTTAATCTGTTGTGATGATTAGTGCTCAAGGTCTGGTCAATGGCCACAGGCCTTGATGATCAATATTCTAAGTATATTAAGAATGTTGCAAGGTCGGTTAAGGGCATTGCAGGATCTGTTAATTTACTTTTATTATTCCATTTTGCTTTTCTGGTTTGGAGCATTTATATTTCATGCCTGATAATTGGTTTTTATAAGGCGCGAAGATTGGATAATGCCTCATTAATATATTACCCAGGACTAGCTATTAGAGTATTTGCCGTATTGAAAACATTGCTAACAGTTAAACCTATACTTGTAATAATCGCTGTGGATACCGAAGCTATTAATAACAGCATAATTGCATATTCAACCATACTAGCGCCTTTTTTATTATTTAAAGACAAAAAATCTTTAAGTTTTCTCTTCATAATTTCAGTGCACAGAATAATTAAAAATTAATATAATTGTTAATGTTAAATAAGATCACGTTATTTATAAATAACGTGATCTTAAAAAATTCAGGCGTTTTAGCCTGAAGTTGAAATTGCATTGTTGACCGTAGTAAATGCTGCTAAAACACCCGTACCAACACCTCTAATCATTGCGATAGATATAACGGATATCAATGCTACTAAGATTGCATATTCGACCATAGTAGCCCCTTTTTCATTCTTTAATATAAATGGATATTTTGAGTTAAGTTTGTTAATAATTTTATTCATGAGAGTTTCCTGTTTATGTTAAAAGAGACTCGATATTAGGCCACATTAAATATAAAATCTATTCGTATAGATACGTAAGTATATGATTACTTGGTGGTTTGTAATGTTGTTTTTTATTGTTTTTGCAGTTCCAACTTAAGATGCTTAATAGCTTCTAAAGGCCATCGCCCCTTACGTACATGGATAGCTGCATATTCGTTGGCATAAATCGGCATCCAGTCTGGATGCATATTAAAATAACTAACGGCAGGGCTTTTGGCAGTTAAAAAAGACCAGGTAATGTCGTATTGACTAAGCAAAGTTTCTAATGGTTTTTCCCCGCCAGCCAATGACGTCGCTTCCATAAACAGCTTAAGAGTATCGTCTCTATAAAGTTCGGCCCGTGAGTCAATAAATGTCTCAAAGCCGTGAAAAATAAGATAGCCTCCAATATTGTAATCATTAAATACTTTACCCGGCAGTTGGGCCTGACGTACCGTCATTAGCATGGTATTTATACGTTTACTGCTAAGAAATTCTATATCTTTAATTTTAATAACATAAATTGACCAGCTTAGCAGTGCCAAAATAAATAGCGTTTTACCAAGGCTTGTTACTGGTGCTAAATCTGCCAAAGTAAAATTGCTCTCTTGCTTAGTATATTGCCAGTGCTTTGCTAACGGCATCGCTAGAATTAAAGGCCCTTGCAGTGACATTAAATCAGCTGCATAGCGGTTATGTTGTAAAGAGAGGTGGATTAATCCGAGTAAAAAAACAAGTCTTAGTAAAGGCAGTTCCATTTTTTGGGTAAAGCCAAAAATAATGATAACGATAAGCCACAGCTCAAGAAAATTAAAATGTTGAAAGTTAGGTGAGACCCATTCACCGATAATAGACATCGAATAGCTTTGATCCGTTAATTGAAAAGGTAAAAGTAACCCATCAATACCTAGAGGTGTCAGCATAAGACTGGCCAAGGAAATACCAAAAAAAAGCCCCCATTGTTTGCTGAGTAAAAATCTATTAATGTTTGCCGGCGCGGTTACTATTGCTTCCAATGCAAAAAATAACACGTAAACCAAACCAATTAAATAACTACCGTGAAGATTAGTCCATAAAACCAGTATTAAAATCAAATATAAAGATGGTGCCTTATGTTGTTCGTTGGCTTTAAGTAATCCCACAAACCAGTAGGTCATCAGCGGTAACGCCAGAATATGCGGCCGGGGCATGATATGAGCTATCAATAGACTATAGGCCATTAGCAATAAATACATGGCACGCATGGGCGGGAGTTTTTCCAATAAATATTTAAGCATAATTAAAATACTTAGCGTAGTTGCCGTAACACCCATCATGACCAGTCCCGGCCAACCCCATGCCTTGAAAAGCAGAAAAATGACAACTTCTGACAGCCAGGAATGGGGGGTCCATTGGGCATCTGCTTTGGTATGGGAGAAAAGTCCTGTTGTAGGTACCTTAAGGTTGTTGACTATCCATTCGCCAACTCTTATGTGCCAATAAGGGTCAAACTCAGTGTGGAAAGATAAAGTAATAAGAAAAGTTATATAACCAATAACCAGTAAAAATAGCGCGCGAGTCCGTTGTAGTTCAGTCATGATTAATTATAAAGTTTATGATATAAACAAGTTAATAGAATAACAGGAAAAAACGTTTCTAAATAGAATTTGTAAGCTATGATGGGCGTTAGGTATTTTTATTAAATCATGACTAATCTTAAAATCTACCTTTGTTTTGTTTGGAATTAGTCGCTAATCATTAGACATACGATGAAAAACACTAGATTCTTAAATGATCTGCACATTCCGGTAGGGTGCGTATCGCTGTTTTGTACAATTTATACTTTGATATTGATGATTTGTTGGGCGATACGCGGTATCTGTGATAAATCAACCAAGAAAATGGCGGAAGTTGTCATCAATAACCCGCCAAATTATTGATCACCTATAAGCCATAAATTTTATATATGACTATGCTAAAAGATCATTTTAAAAAAACACCTATAGAATCGATTGTTTTTATAGCGATAATTTTATTTATTATTGTGACTCCAAATTCTTATTTTTTTACCTTTGATAAGAAAAGAATTTTTGAAGTCGGAATTGTTTTCTTAAATTTAATCATATTAAGCAATCGAGACTTCAGAGGCCGATTAGCTTCTCATTTTTATATTTTTTCTTTATCAACAAGGTTAGCATTATTCACCATGTTAATTTTGGGAATTCTATCTTCTATTTACGCGCCCTTGAGTCGATGTGGATTTCTTGAGCTTAGTTTATATGTAGGTTTATTTGTTATTAGTATGACAATTTTTTGTTTGTCTGTTAAATATGAAAATCTCTTCGACAATGTTCTGATTGTTTTGCTTATAGCCAGTTGTGTCATGTATCAGACAAGTTTTTTTAGTCTTTACTTGGCCGCATCCATCCAGAAAGTCCCTGTGCATTGGCCTCTGCTTTTTACCAGTTTTGAAAATGTAAGATTTTTTAATCAATATCAGATATGGCTGTTTTTTTTAATTAGCTATCCGTTGTTAAATTTTAAAGAATTAGATTCACGTTTACGGGTGAGTTTAAAAACAATAGCTATAGCCTGGGCTATTTTATTAATTTACTCGGGTAGTCGAGGTGCTTGTATTGCTTTGATTTCAGCCTTAATTATTTCATGGTTTTGTTATAAAAAAAAATCTTATAGTTTTATAAAGCTGAATTTGTATTTTTTATTTGCAGGGGCTTTAGGGGCCTGGTTGTTGTTTGATATTTTACCCTTATTTTTTGGTGCCGAATTTACTACAGGTTGGAGAACATTTGAGCAATTAACTACAGATTCACCAAGATTATATCTAATCAACTTGTGTTTAAGCCATATAAAAGCCCATCCTTTGCTTGGAATAGGCCCCATGCATCTTGCTTATTATCCAAACCCTATCAGTAGTTATTTACCATACCCTATTTTTTCCCATCCACACAACAGCATTTTACAATGGGCTACAGAAATGGGAGTGCCTTCAGCAATAATAATACTATTGCTTATAGGCAAAGGATTGGTTTTATGGATTAAGCGCTTTAGATCGCATGTATCTGATCAGCAGAGTAGTTACTTAGGTGTGGTTTTGTTGAGTACGGTTTGTTCTGCAATCATTTATTCTTTAGTTGATGGTGTTATTGTAATGCCAGTCAGTCAGGTTTTAATGGCAGTTATAATGGGTTGGATGTTTGGCATTTATTTTAGAACTAATAAAATATTCATTGAAGAAAAAGAAAATATAGCTGTCTTGTTATTTGCAGGCGCGGTGCTGATAATGTTGACATACACAATTGTCCCTGGGTTATTACCTCGAATGGCAGGAGTAGCAGGTTTTTCAACGCGAGAGCATTCAGTGCCCAACGATCCAAGGTTTTGGGTACAAGGCCAAATACCGGATTAGTATGGTATGAAAAATTATTTTATCAGAATTTTTTACAATTTCATATTAGGTACATATCGATTAAAATCATATTTTTCCATGTCGATGTTGTTATTGCTGTTGCTGTTGAGCGATTCATAAATGTATATATTACCGAAAGTTTTAATTAATCTTGTTTGCTTTGATGTTATATTAATATAAGTCATAATGTACCGCACTCTGCATTTTTCTATATCATTAACAATACTACTCTCTATTTCTTTTTTATTATTAATATCCAATTCAGTATGAATTAGTGGTATTTTTATATGTAAATAGTAATACCCACCTGATCTTTGCCAACCTGATGTGTAATCATTTACTTCTCCCTTATCTTTCAGTGTAGATAAATATAGGTAAGCAGCTAAATTGTTGCTTTTTTTGAAATAAGAAAGCTCTTCTTCATCAATTGTGCTAATGGCTATGTTTTGTTTCGGCAATAAACCCAATAAGCCTAATGCCGATATAATACTTATAATAAAAAATGTTCTTTGGTAAGGTGCTTTATTTAAAAAAAGATCACCTAGATAATTCGAAAATAACATCAACCAAAATGGAATTATTGGATAGATAAAACGATATTCTTTATGCCCAATGGCAGAGTGCATCATAAGAGTTATAAGGAGGCATAATAGTGGTAAACTGTATTTTATAATTTCATTTTTTATAAATATATAAATTACTGAAACATAAATTAAACCTACTGAGGTTATTGTCAGTCCAAATAAATACATATAATATACAGACGTCCCAAATCCCGATGCGACACCTATAATAATATTGTAGTAATAATAAAGATAATAACTAAGCCAAGGAACACCTAGAGTTGAATATTCAAGTAATCCTATCGCTAATACGCTCAGAGCCATAATAGTGAGGCCATTTATTATTATCTGCTTTGGCTTTTTATAAAAATAGTAAATTAATATAATTATTACCATCAGTACATTATGAGGGCGAACAGCCACAGCAAGACAACTTAACAATGTTGCTATATTAAAAAATTTTAGTTGGGTGCGATTAAAAAAATATAGGCTCAAAAAAATAAGCTCTGTTGAAAAAATTTCTGATAAGGGCTTATGCGCCGTTAAAATAAGTTCATACCAGCTGCATCCCAGAAAAAGTGCAATATAGCCGGTCAAAAGCGAATAATTTTTTTTACAAAATTGATACATGCCCAAAGGAATGCTCATCGATAAAATACAAAAAACCAGTTTAATGCCTGGAATATAGGTTGTCGGTTGATTTAACCCAATTAATGAAAATAGGTTAAGCCAGAAGGCGATAAAATAGGGTATTAGTAAAGGTCTTATACCCAGCCGATATTCCCACGGTATCAATCCATACCCGAATGCGATTCGATGGCCTTGTTCAAGATATTGCATTACTTCGTCACAAGCCAGCAAAAAATCTCCGGATAGTGCTAGTAAAAATCTCAGGAATAAGCCATAAAATATCAGTAAATTGAATATTTTATAGGGGCTTTGGTGGGTGATGCCTACTCTACATGTTTTTAAGTTTAGTGGGTGGTGCCGACCAAACATATTCATAAGTAGGGTGGGCATCGCCCACCTTTTGGGTTTAGGTTCGTCATAAATTTTTGGATGGTGCCCATCCATATTCATCAGTGGTTGATGCATCTTCACCAAAATCGACTTGTTCAAATGTGTCTACATTGTCACCGCCCCATGTTGCAGGATATAACCCCGCTTTGACATCACGGTGAAATGTTGAATATTCCCAGTCAGCGACGCGCGCAACTTGACCATGCTTGACAGGGTTCCAATAGGCATGATCTATATGGCGGATAAAGTCGTTCTGATCGCGGATTTGATGTTCCCAAAGGCGACGTTGCCATAATGTGCTTTCGCTGTGTTTGATCTTGGAGTTGCTCAGCCAATCTTCGCGCTTGATCATTTCACCCGCCTGTTTGGAAAATCCGGCTTTGATCAAGCCCCAACGCTTTGAATAATCGCTGTCGCCAGATGGTAAGGTCCAAACACAATGCATGTGTTCCGGTAATAATACCCAAGCGTTAATGATAAAGGGGTATTGTTGTCTTACTTGTTGGATGAAGTCTCTCAATATTTTTATGCTTTCGGGATAGAGCAACAATGGCTGCCGACGGTAGGTAACAACCGTAAAGAAATAGCTGCCACCTTCGGTGCGCGCAGGATGATATTGGGACATGGGTTTTAATGGGTTATTGTCATATGGGCATCGCCCACCTTATATGTGTTTGCTTTTTCTCCAGGTAAACATGGAAGACAAACCATAGTTTAAAACGGCACCAATAAAGGCGCCGGCGGTGCCTGCGATGACCCAATGGATATTGCTTTGGTATAACAGATTGGCAAAGGCAACGTTTAAAACGGCTGCTGCCGAGCACACCAGATAGAAGGTTAATAAACCAATAATCAAGCGTTTGCCCTGTAGTTTTTTATCTCTGTAGGTAAAGCTGTTGTTGAGAAAATAATTGCTGGTCATGGCGGTATAGGTGGCGATGGTTTGTGACCAGACAAATTCGGTATTTATAAAAAGATGGAAGCTGGATAACACCATGAGATGCACGCCAACGCCGGTCAAGCCGACCAGGCAGAATAAGATAAATCTGAGCGGTATGATTTTTCCGAAGAGTTTATGACAGAGTAAACCGACAAATTCCAGGGCGATGGTGCCATCCAGTTTGCTTTCTCCACTGTGGCGCGTGCTAAATTTAAGTGGTACTTCTACAAAATTTAACGGTTTGTTGGAGGAGGCAAAGATATCCAGCAGGATTTTAAAGCCTTTGCCATAAAGGCGTTGCGAGAGGCGCTTTAAAACATCGGTTCTCAGCATAAAGAAGCCACTAAGTGGATCGGTTAATTGCACTTTTATAACCAATCGACTTAAGAAGTTGCCGATGTTGGAAAGTAAGGCACGCTTTGCCGAAAAGGCGCCTAATTCGGCGCCTGCTGCAAAGCGACTTGCTACGGCGATATCCAGTGATGTTGTTGAAAATTCGGCGAGCATTAATGGTAGCAAGCCTTCATCGTGTTGTAAGTCAGCATCCATTACCGCAACAATCGGCGCTTTACTCGCTAACATGCCTTCTATGCAGGCAGAGGATAAGCCTTTTCTGTCGGTTCTGTGGATGGCGCTGACGTGTTCATGTTTATTTGAAATGTGGGTGAGCAGTTCTTTGGTGCCATCCGTGGAGTTATCATCGACAAATATGATTTCCCAGCTGATTTCTTTAAGCGCTCTGGCTATTTTGTTACAGAGCAGTTCTATATTACCCACTTCATTGAGTGTTGGTACGACTATGGTGAGTTCGTAAAACATGCGTCAGAGTCCTTTTGTATCAAATTGTTAGATTGATGTGTCTTGGCTACTTATCGACTGAAGTATCTGGATTGCTCATCAGTAAAGGCGTAGGCTTGCAGGTCTGACAATAGACTTTCGAGTTAGGCTTGTATATTGGTATGAACGCGTAGGTTCAGGTGACGGCGCGGGGCTTGTGGTTGTTTTTGGGCGCTATCTTTTGACTTTATTAATGGTTACGCTAAACCAAAGCATGATTTTGCTTTGGTTAGCTCCCGAAAGTAAACTGACGCTAATTATGCTTTTAAGTTGAGGATCAATTTTTAATCCATAGTTCAAGCTTTTGCTTTTGATAAGGAAGTACCACTGTTCCGCATAAACGATACTCTTGTGGGAATGCGGCTAATTGCCTGGGCATACTTGAATCATAGCTCTCTGTATCTCGATTAATTCCGAGGATCGCTGAATTTAAAACGGTTTTGTCAAAATGCGCTAATATCGGTTCAGTAGATATGCGATCTTGTAATATAGGCATTCCAAGCGTTATGGTTTGTAAAATCAGTGATACTCCTGGAATGTTATAGAGTCCAATAAATTTCTCGTTCGGTTTAATGTTACAGGTGTCGGCTAAGTGTTTTAGTTTATAGTAACTGTCTCGCGTCTCAGTATCGAGATTAATGTTTCCTAGCAGGGGAATGTTTATAGGTGCATTTTGTTCAAAGAAAGGTCGATATTGTCTATAGGGCGCTCTAAAACCATTAGTGACTATCTGTGATGTAACGATAGATAGAAAAACAACACCTAGCAAAAATCTGTCATTTGTTAAGCCATAAACCTCTTTCGTATCAACCGCTAATAATCCAATTAATAGTCCCCAAGGCGCCAGGCATAGAATAATTTGCACATGAAGCGGATTAAAGGTGCCAATCGAGATACCGATAGGGAGCAGCAACAGTATGGCAAATAAAAAATAAATTTTCAGCTGAAGTTGCCCTTTTCGATGCATAGTTAATAACGACAAGATAACGGCAACCAGAAGCGGAGCCGTCTGTTGCGCATATTTGTCCATTCCGCCAAACAGATAGCCTTGGCTTACTACTATATAGATAAATGAAACAAGGCCGCTCAGAGCAACCCAAGTACGTGGCCTGAAGGCATTCATTGCATAAATGAGCAAAGGAAAGTAAAAATCAATGATCGTTAATTGTAAAAATACCGACGTCTCACGAATATAGCGAAGCAAGCGAACGGTAAAGGTTTCATTAGCGCCAAGCATGTAAACTAAGGCACCTAATTTAAATTGCGCAAAAGCGTCTGCAAATGAAGTATGCAAGAGAATTAATACGGCTAGAGTAGTCAGCATGCCAATGGCAAGAGCTAAAATATTTAATAGAAGTGTTTTAAAGGAATGTCTAAATACGGTTAATATTGCAGCTACGATTAAACAAGCAATAACGCCAGATGAGAATTTGGCAAGAAAAGTAATTCCGAGTGCTATACCTACAAATATTTGTATAAAAATTTTCAGCCAGTTTGTGTTGATATTTAGCGTAAAAAACGCAAGCCCCAAGGCAATATAAGTGCCTGACGCTGCTAATAAATTATAGGATGGTGTAAAAGTTACAAAGGCGTTATAAAGTAGCGCCCCAGTCAGACTGGAAGCCACGATAAATAGTAGATGGTGATATTTGAGTTTACTGTTAGCCAGTCGCTCAAAAGCATGGGCGACACCTAAAGCGAAAACAACAGAAGAAATCACTAAAATAGCCATTCCTAGCCCACGAAACTTAACTAGACTTCCACTCAAATCCCATAAGATCGAGGTTATCCAATGCATGGCTGTGGCCCATACAACCACAGATTCCGGATGAATAGCGGCTGCCAGGTAATAGGATTCATCCGTCATATCCAAGCCACGGTTCAGTGACCATAGGCAATACGTTATCAGGATTGTAATGATGCTAAAAATCCAGGTAACTATTATCAAATTGGATAAGCGTTTGTAATTTATCATGGCTATTTTTAATTGTATTTAATGCTTTTAAAGGTTTAGGGTATTTGCAATGATAGGTGTGTATTTATAGATCACTCTGGTTAGATTCAGGTGTAAACCACGTGGAATCATTTAAATGCTCATCCAAGTCTTTACCCGGCGCGCATTGTTCGGAGAAATAGCGCGCAGCGTTGGGTCCTCCTTCTTTTAGTTGCATGTAGGCGCCGTAATAATATTCAAGGGCGTTTCTTCTTGCGATGTTATCAGGTACGCCCAATAACTTTGCTGTACGGTAGTTACGTTGAACGGATTCGCATTCGGTTATGGCTTCATTAAGCTCGCCGCGCACATGCATGCTTTCATGGGTAAGTGTATTCAGGCTGTGTAATTCAACTGGTTTGGCGCGTTCAGGGTGATCAAGGTAGTCCATTAATCTTTCGCACAAGGGAGGCTGGAATACTATTTCACCGTCATTTGGATTGGCGTGGCTGAAGGTGGGTTCTCTATCGAAAATGGAATCTAAAGCGGTGTTGCAATGAACTTTGGCGGGATGCGAGTCTGCTAAGACGGTGGCAATAGAGGATAAGTAGCGCTGAAAACGCCAGTAATGAAGTGGTGTCCAGGCAGATAAAATCGCTAAAACGAGTAAAATTGCCAGATAGGGTTTATATATCGGTGACGGTGGAAATCCATCATATTTTGGCTCAGCCATGCTTTGCTTAATTTCACGATAGATTAACCAACAGAAAAATAGTGATATCAAAATCCAAAGCATAATTAATTTATTGGGTTGTATTCGGCTAATAATCAATCTTGCGGTTTTATGCCTTGTTAATCGAAAGCACTTTATACAACTTTCCGGGTAATTTCTAGTATTGCCAAAATTAAAGCCATGGCATCAGCTTTGTTCAGAATATTGCAGATGCGGCGTATTGCTAAGCTAAGTATAAAAATCAAGGGCCTGAAAAGTGGTAATGGGGTAAATCTTTAGATTGTTGTATTATTAAGTGTGTTTGAGGCACTCACATTAATTTAACAACATTGATAAAAAGTTCGGTTTAGGTAAAAAAGATATGAATCATAAAAAAGTAGCAACTCGCGTAGAAAGCATCTCTATGGCTTCCGGTATTATCGCTGGCATTTCTGCTGCCGGTGCCACCATCGCTGCTCCCAGCGGTTTTGATGCGCTTGGTGTTTTTCTGGGTATAACCAGCGAACCCTTAATCGTCACTGCCGCGCCTGTTCTTGGAATAACTGCCACTGTTGCGGGAACGCTATCTGGCGTAACTTACTTTTACTCTGCCTGGAAAAGCCGTCAAAATAAAAATAATGAACTTTAAGCGTAATAGAGCTTTATCTTGAAGGTGATTAAGGTTTTTTCCAAAGATTTTATTGAAACTGCTGAAGGTCTGGTTTTTGCTGTGGTTGATCATGGTTTGGAGCAGGGCAAAGTGTTGTGTTTTTTACGTTATGTTTTGCAGGCTAATGTTTGGCAAAAAATTGCAACTGATGCGGCCAATGAGTTTTTACAACAGCATTATCCTGAATATCTGCATTATTCGTCGATTCTGGATTGCAATTTACATGCAGTTTGTACCGATCGTATTGTTAAGCATCATCAACCTAAAATCAGACTGCAAGCCCTTTTGAAAGCGACGCCCGCTGATAGTGTTGAAGATGATTTATTGCAGCTTTGTAAATTATTCAAGGAACACGGTCTGGATTTTACTCAGCTTGGCATTACCGGCTCAGTATTAATCGGTGTGCAAAATCCGGGTTCTGATATTGATCTGGTTTGTTACGATCGTGAGGTTTTTCACCAATGTCGTGCCATTACAGAGCTGCTGATTCAGCACAATAAATTGCAGGGTTTGAATGATCTGGATTGGCAGCAGTCTTACCAGCGCCGGTCCTGTGCTTTAAGTTTTGAGGATTATGTCTGGCATGAGCAGCGCAAATGCAATAAAGCTGTTATTAATCGACGGAAATTTGATTTGAATTTCATTGATTGTTCCAGCGATCTAAAGCCGGTTTTTTATCAAAAAATGGGGCCGGTAACGCTACAGTGTAAGGTAATAAACGATTATTACGGGTTTGATTATCCGGCTAAATTTGAAATCGACCATCCGCAAATTGGTTTTGTTGTCAGTTTTACCGCAACTTATACGGGGCAGGCTCTCTGCGGTGAAATGATTGAAATATCCGGTATTCTTGAGCATTCAGCTCAAGGTGAAAAACATATTGTGGTTGGTTCCAGCCGAGAAGCGCCCGGTGAATATATTAAGGTTCTTAAGTGATAAAACTGACTGATTTTTCAGCGGTCATTTTTGATATGGACGGCCTTGTCTTGGATACCGAGAGCACATATTGTATAGCCTGGCAGAAGGCTGCAAAATCTATGGGTTATGAGTTTACAACGGAATTCTGTTTGTCGTTTTCAGGCTTACATTACGCTGATGTTGAACTTAAGCTGATTGACTATTGCGGAACTGATTTTAATCTGCAAACCTTTAATTCTTTAAGTGGCGACTGTTGGCGTAATCATGTTTATGTTCATGGGATTACAATTAAAAGCGGATTTTTTGATCTGCTAAAGCTGCTAATAAAACACAATATCCCTCATTGTCTGGCAACTAACAGTGGCTCTAAAAATGCGCTGGAATGTCTGGAACTGGCCGGGATCAAAGAGGTTTTTTCTTTGATCCTTACACGCGACGATGTACAGAACGGTAAACCGGAACCCGATATTTTTATTAAGTCTGCGGAGTTGTTAAAGGTAGATATAAGCAAATGCCTGGTTCTGGAAGATTCTCATGCGGGTATAGTGGCGGCAACCAACGCAGGCGCTTTTGCTGTGTTGATACCGTCAACTGAAGCAGTTGATCAAGCGACTGTTAATTTATGCGATCTGATGGTGACTGATTTAACGCAGTTAACTGATGTGTTGCTTCAATCATTAAATTAGTGTACTGAAACCGCCAATGCTTGTTTTGCTATTAATTGGAATATTTAAGATGCATTCAGCTTAGCAAGTAGCCTCGAGGATTAGGCTCACAACCTGTTTCATCGAGGCTAGTGTGTCATGAAGAAAGGCTTAGGCCTTTCATGCTGTATTAAAGATGAGAGTAGGTCTCTCGATTTCGGCGACCAGAAGCTGGAATCAAACCACTCTATGCGGCCTGTGTTAAAAGTACAGGTCGTGAGCGATAGAGGAAAAGGC
>CAILCX010000118.1 GCA_903832775.1 uncultured Methylobacter sp.
ATTGTCTTTGTAGCACTTGGCCATCCTTTTGGTTCATTAAGGTCAGGTGTTACAAACAAACGCCACAATAACCTTATTAATTATTTTATTTAGAGATAAAAAAATGAAAAAAATTGTATATTCCTTGATCGCCTTATTCGCGCTTGCGACAGGAACAGCTCAAGCCAGTATTGATACTTTAAATGGTGAATTTTTAAACGCAAGCCAACTTGATTACTATAGCTTTAGTGTTGATACGGCGGGTGACGTCAATATTTACTCATCATCTACAGCACCATTTGATCCAACATTAACGCTTTGGTCAGCAAGCTCACTATTACAGTCTCCTGCTGACTGGACGCAAATTGCTTTTAATAATGACACTGCATCCTTAAGCTTTTTTGAAAGTGGCGCTAACGTTAAAGATTCACAAGTTAAGTTAACTTTAGATATTGGAACTTACTTTGCCCAAGTAGCTGGACAAGGTAATTTGTTTGCCTACCAGTTTAATGTTGATACCGACAATGTTGCCGGCAGTGGCGCTGTTGTTTCAAATGTAGCGCCAGCCGCTGTTCCCGTTCCTGCAGCAGTATGGCTGTTCGGCACAGGCTTGATGGGTTTTTTGGGTCTTGCAAAAAGAAAAGGACAGCAAACAGCAATCTGCTAGAATTTAGCCTTAGCGTCTAGCTGGTTTTATTAAATAAGATAAATCGGCTTGGCGCAAACGGTTATGTATTTACGCAACAAGGGGGAATAAAAAATGAAAAAAAATATGATAGCTGCAGCTTTATTGTTTGGTGTTTCTGCTGGTGCTGCGCAGGCGGATTTGTTAATTCAAGGACAACATACTCCTACTGTAGCAGGTGCGATAGAAACCTATTTTTTCCAGGCGACTAGTACAGGTAATACTGATATTTTTTATCAGTCCGATGTTAGTAATGCTTGGGGTTTTCCAACTTATTTAGATGGATTGCTTAGTGTTTGGCAGTTAACAGGTTCTGGGGCAACCTGGACTTTAGTTGGCGCCAATGATAATGCACCCAGAAATATGACGGGGGCATCACCAGGATCAACGACTGTTTATGGAACCAACACTAATGACTTTATTACAGGTCAACCAGGCTCAGGTACTCAAGATCCAGGTTTGTCACTGAATGTAACGACCAATTCGACTTATATGGTTATTAATTCAGAATACTTGAATGGGCCTACTTCCTTGGCTGATGGTGCAACATTGGATCCTACTGTCAATTTTGAGTCCTTTCTGGCAGGTACCCTAGGTCAAACAATGGCTGTTGGCTCTAATTATCGAGCCGCACTAAAAAATGGCGCGTCTGAATTTTGGAACGGTGCAGATCCAATATCTTATGATTATCACCTTCATATCAATGGTAATGTAGTGCTGGCATCAGCTCCTGCACCAGCAGCTGTACCCTTACCTGCTGCCGTGTGGTTATTTGGTTCGGCTTTAGCCGGCTTTGCCGCTTTGGGGCGTAAAAAATCCAAGCAACTTTTGGTTGCCTGATTTTTAAATAAACTCTTCGTTTTTCGGGTTGTTGAACAAGTTTTTCTCTCCTACCAAAACTGCAAAGAAATAAATGGCGCTTACTTCTTTACTCCCGTTCAACACATTTAAGGCTCGGGATATTCTTTCTGGAATATCCGCCTTAGTTCCATTAAATCTAGCTGTCGTTTAAGTATTTTAGCTATGGAGTTATTTTGCCTGTTTCCAAAAAACCAAAATAGCTTGTGTGCCAAGGTCTTAATCAATTGCAGCCTGGTTTTGTTTTCCGGTTTGCTTCATGCGGGACAAATAAATGATGCTACCCAGGCATTGAGCAAGCCGAATAGAGCTGATTTTTTAGAAGTCGGCACACATCAGGCATCACTAACTGAAGTACTTAAACAAATAGCCAATAAAGCGGGCGTAATAGTACATTACAGTTCATTGCCTGAGAAACAAATGACGGTTAACTGTAAGGGAACATTACAAACAGTTTTATCGTGTGTTATGGGAGCAAATATCGATATTGTTTATCGTTATAACAATGATAGGTCGATGGCCGAAGTCTGGATATTACCGGTTACGATACTTGGCATGAAAAATGTTCCAGTAGAGCACCAAAAAATAGAATTTTTAGAGCCTTCTACAGATAATACTGACAGGTTTTTGCAGGAAGCTAAAGATCCGCAGCTCAGAATGGATGCCATAGCCAGATTAGCATTTGAGGGACGAAAAGATGACATGCAAGTGTATGACGCGTTAAAACAGGCGTTGTCTGATAGCAATCCGGGGGTCAGGGCGCAGGCTATATTTGGTTTAATCAAGCGCGAAGGCGAAAATGCGAATGTATTTGTAGAGCAAGCAATGGCAGACAAAAGTGTCGAAGTTCGTTTAATGGCTCTGGAAGGTGCTGGTGATAATCCAGGGCTTTTACAGCAAGCGCTTAACGATAGCGATTTTAATGTACGACAGGTGGCTAAAGAGCTATTAGCTGCGCAAAATAAGTTTAACTAGCCTTTTTATGCCAAAAATTGAAAAGTCGATTGATAGATAAAGGCTAAATAATTTTCCTATTGTCAATGCACTTGTATTTTTTAATATTAATAAGATCAATCAAAACCAACGAGAATAATTATGAAAAAAATAAAATTGAAATCTACTTTGTTATTAGGGATGCTTGTTATTACGGGCAGTCATGTGACGACCGCTTTAGCGCATACTACTACTGGAGAGAGCTTACTCGCATCAAAAGGAACTGGGGCTACGGAAATATTTCGCGTTGATTGTTCTCTAGATTCTGGCGCTGCGAGTAATAGTCCAACAGATAAACTTTATATAGCTATTAGCGATGGAAATCCGACTGGTGGCATGTTTACAGCTACTGCAGCGGTTTATGCTCCAGGTTTGGCAAAGGCAATAACCGTTATCGATACCACTGGCGCTAATGGTCCAGGTACTGGCGGTACAGTTAGTGTAATTACTCCAGGCCAACAAGATGTCAGTTTTTTTGTAACGGTTAACCATACTGCCGCTGCCAACGAAACCTTTGCGTTGGATTATCATTGCCAAGACGCTGCAGGCAATCATACTGGTACTGCTATTACTAAATTACAAAATAATTAATAAAACACCTAATGCTTTGCGAAATACTATTTGGAAAAGGACATCCTATTATTTTAGTAAATGGCTAAAGCAATTGTTACAAACGATTTATTTGCCCAAGACCGATAAGGCCCTCATTACAGTTTATTTTAGTGTCTTGATTTGATAGATTCGAGAAGCGTGTTTGGCATGCTCTTCGAATCTTTATATTTAAATACTATAATATTAGTCTATCAGTTTACTTACCCACACCGAAGAGCAAGTTCAGATGAGCAAACCGTTACTAACAACTATGAGCTGCATATTTGCTCTACATTTCTTTACCTCGCCAGCTTACGCAACAGCTATTAATAGGGAAGCCCCTAGCTGTGCCTTAACAGAACTCACTGAAAAACACGCATTAAATTTGCAGCAATTCCAAGGCAAAGTCATTTACGTAGACTTTTGGGCATCTTGGTGCGGGCCTTGTGCAAAATCTTTTCCGTTCATGAATCAACTGGATAGTGAGCTGAAGCAACAAGGATTGGAAGTTATCGGAATTAATTTGGACGAAGAAATCGAAGAGGCCAAACAGTTTCTACAACAAACACCGGCCAGCTTTACAATTGCTAAAGACGCCGACCAAAAGTGTGCCAAAGATTTTGGCGTTAAGGCGATGCCGTCTTCCTATCTGATTGACCGCAAGGGCATTATCAGACATGAACATCTTGGCTTCAGGCCAGGCGAGGCTGAAGAGTTTAAGCTTTTGGTAGAACAATTGCTGGCAGAAAATCCTGTAAACCAATAACATTTATGGCTGTGATGAATCTATCAAATGTACTGTAGGGCCGAGT
Organism: uncultured Methylobacter sp.; assembly: GCA_903832775.1. Taxonomy (GTDB): domain Bacteria; phylum Pseudomonadota; class Gammaproteobacteria; order Methylococcales; family Methylomonadaceae; genus Methylobacter_A. Next base: position 3,919 of record CAILCX010000118.1, read on the forward strand.
TTAATCGGCCAAGTACGTTGACAAACCCAAGACCTTTTTAACACGAGAACAGTGCATGAATATCTCAACATCCGCTTTGGCGAATAGCTATAAGCCGTTATTGCTTCTGCTAATGGTTTTTAGTGCCTGCGTCACAGGCTGTGCCCAAGTAGCGCCCTGGCAAAGGGGTAATCTTGCCAAACCGCAAATGGCATTGGATCCTTACCCCATGTTGAATGAAATGCGGGGTCATAATTACGGTAGCAGAGAAGCCGGCGCAGGCAGTGGTTCAAGTGGGGGCGGTGGCTGTGGCTGTTATTAATATAAACCTCAAAAAAAATCTTCAAAGCTCCAAAGCAGGACGTAAATCAAATAATATGTGTATGAAACAGGACGCTAAACCCAGGGCTATAGGCTTGCAGGCATTGACCGCTGCGGCGCTGGTATTGCCCGGTTTAATGCTATCAGCACCCTGCAACGCTGAAGACGACGAGATGGATTTTCAATACAGTCATTACCAGGAAGGTAAACGTAATTTATATGGTACTACAGCTGACAATCGAAACCCTATCGAGGTAGATAGCACTCACGGACGTGCCAAAGTGTCTCTGACCGATAGGGTTAAGTTTGCTTTTAACTATACCCAAGATACTTGGTCAGGAGCTACACCTGTCACAACGGCACCACTGGAATTTGGGGGCAATCACCCAATAAAAATAGGGGCTTCGCCTTTAATAGATGACCGTCAATTGCATATAGATCAGAATGGCAGTCCGGTGAAAAATATCGGTATAGATGAGTTTTCTCCTGTTTACATTAAAAATACGCAACTGGTACACACACTTTCTGTTGCTTCACCGGAGACCCGTAAGCAAGGCGATTTTAAATTAACGCATGAGTGGGATGAGGCTGCTATCGATGTAGGTGGCGGTATTTCTGTTGAAAATGACTATGAGTCACGCTTTGGCAACCTGGGTGGACGCATTGATTTTAATCAAAAATTAACCAGTTTGAATCTGGGCTTAAGTTACACCAACAGCGATACTAATGCCTTGTTCGATCACGATATTAGTGGTTACTTTAATGGTGGTGCCTATGCAGCAAAAGGTCAACTTGAGAAAGGGAGGCTAAAGGCTAATCGACAAGACTGGGGTGGAAATTTAGGCTTAACCCAAATCCTAACGGAGAAATCGCTGATCCAGGGCACGGTGGGTTTTACTCATGCCACCGGGTATATGGCAAATCCCTATAAAATAGTAGAAGTTGGCTTTATTGCTCCCAATCAACTTTTAGATAATGGTAGAGATCCATTGCTTCCTGATAATATTTTGGTAGCAGATATGATGGCTTTTCTTGAAAAACGACCAGATTTACGCAATCAGTGGAACCTTGGCTCGCATTATGTTCAATACCTTGGTATGTTGGATGCAGCCCTACATTTTGATTATCATTTTTCTACTGATGATTGGGGGATCAATTCTCATACTTTTGAGGGGGACTGGGTGCAACCTTTGGGTTGTGGTTGGACTGTAACGCCTAGAATTCGATATTACTCACAGGATGCCGCTCGTTTCTATACACCCTATCTGCTTGTGAATAAGGCAAAAGGTACGACAACTTCAGCAAAAGCAACAGACTATCTGAGTCTACCTGACAGTTATTCCAGTGATCAACGTCTGTCTGCTTTTGGTACACTAAGTGGCGGCGTATCCATAAGCAAAAAATTTGTCAAAGGCATTACCCTGGAAACGGGATTTGAATATTACACTCATGCCGGTTCGCTTAAGATAGGTGGAGGCGGTGAGGGTGATTATGCAAACTACAATTTCTTTGTCGCTAGCGCTGCGTTAAAGGTTAATTTATCGGCTTTAGGGCATGGCGGCGGTTCCGGGGAACACAGTCATCATGACCATAAGCATGGCGCACCGATCCCAGCCGGAGTTATGTTTGGGCACATGATGGAGAAAACCGGCGACGTTATGGTCGGTTATCGTTATATGTATGATACCCAAGCCGGCAGTATGTTACACGGTTCAAATAATGTGGCAGATCAGACTATTGTAGGCCAAGGCTGCGGTAACACTGCTATCAGCAGTTGTTTCCTGACAACGAATGGTATGAATATGCACATGCACATGCTGGATCTAATGTATGCGCCAACTGACTGGTTAAACCTGATGCTGATGCCGCAGTTTATCGACATGAATATGTCCATGCGCAGACTTGATGGCGCACCATCAACTGCTAACGGCAGTCCTGCACACCATCCTGACGATACACAATTCATGAAAGACATGATGATTGGCGGACACGTTAATACGGGGATGGCCTCTGGCGGTTTTGGGGATACCGGCATGTATGCGTTATTTAAACTATGGGGTACACCTGATCATCATGTCAATCTGAGTCTTGGCGCTACGGCACCAACCGGAGACGTAGGCATCAAAATGAGGCCTATGATGAAAGTGTATGGCAACAACTACATGGATTACGGCATGCAACTGGGTAGCGGTACGTGGGACTTTAAACCCAGCATGACCTACACAGGAAAATATGACGATTGGTCGTGGGGCGCCCAGGTTAACGGTACTAAACGTTTGGAAAACAAAAATGACTCTGGCTATGCCTTGGGTGATGTATTCCAGTCTACCGCCTGGGGCAGTTACAATCTGCTTAACTGGCTTTCTACTTCGGTACGTGGGGTTTACACCGCGCAGGGCGGTATCAAGGGTCAGTTTATTGGGACAAACAATGGTTCGCTAAACAATATGGGTCCCATGGATTACACAAAAAACTACGGCGGCAAATACTGGGATGTTGGTTTTGGTGTCAATGCTTTTGTGCCTAGCGGCGATTTGGCAGGCAATAGCTTGAGTTTTGAATGGTTGCAACCGGTCGCTACTGAGGTTAACGGTTATCAATTGGCTCGTGATGGAGCGTTGTCGGCAACCTGGGGCTACGCGTTTTAACCGGAAATGATTTGTAGGGGCGGATAAGTTCGCTCCTATAAGCACATGATACTTTCAAACTCATTTACCCTGAGCATTTAAATTTAAGCGAGTTCTAAACTGAAAAATCTTCAATATTTTCATTTCCCTTTTCAGGCGATGGGAACCCCGTGCGAAATCCAGCTTTTTGCCAAAACAGAATTAAAAGCTAATCGAGTTGCAAAAGCCGTTATTTATGACGTTCAAAAACTGGAAGCACAGTACTCACGTTATCGTAGCGACAGTTTTTTATCTGAGATCAACCGCGTAGCGAATACTGGCGGGAGTATCACTGTTGATGAGGTAACGGCAGGGCTTCTTAATTACGCAGCCACCTGTTACGAGCAAAGCGATGGTTTGTTTGATATTACTTCCGGCGTTTTACGCCGTGCCTGGGATTTTAAATCCGGGGTGTTGCCCGATGAGGCGCAAATCAAAAGTCTGCTAGCCAAAATCGGCTGGCATAAAGTGCGTTGGAATCCACCTGTGCTTGAGTTTCCAACACCGGGAATGGAAATTGATTTTGGCGGCATTGTTAAAGAATATGCCGTTGATAGAGCCGCAGCATTATGTATTGAAGCCGGTATCAAACATGGCGTGATTAATTTGGGTGGCGACATTAAAGTCATTGGCCCGCGTGGTGATGGCAGTCCCTGGCGGGTTGGCATCCGCCATCCCCATCAAAATGTAACGCTACTGGATACTGTTTTACTTCGCGAAGGCGCGCTGACCAGTAGCGGCGATTATGAACGTTGTCTGATGATTGATGGCGTGCGTTACGGACATGTGCTTAACCCCAAAACCGGCTGGCCGGTGCGTTATTTGTCTTCAGTTAGCGTGCTTGGCGATTTTTGCGTGATTGCCGGGAGCGCGTCGACTATCGCCATGCTTAAAGAAGAGGAAGGACCAGCCTGGCTCGAATCTATGGGCTTGCCGCATTGTTGGGTAGACGTAAATGGTATCGAGGGAGGTTCGTTGTTGAAATAGAAATATTGGTAGGGCGTGCCGTGCGCGCCGAAGGTTCACAAATGGCGCGCATGGCACGCCCTACCGCTAGTTTCATTCTTTATAATTTACCGGATATTAAAACCATAAAAAGCGGAAATATATACCTGCTGTAATAACTAAAATAAATTGAGGCAACAAATACTATGAACAACAAACCACTCCATACCGGCGGACGCGTCGGAATCTTTTTGACTGTGTTTATGACCGGCGCGGCGGTTATGGTGATAGAACTACTCGGAACTCGAATGATCGCACCATTTTATGGGGCCAGTCTTTATGTCTGGTCATCGTTAATTTCGGTAACGATGATTGCGCTGGCTATCGGTTATTTTGTCGGCGGTCGCTGGGCCGATCGGGCGCAACGCACCGGACTTTCGCTGATTATTGCGGTTGCAGCGGTTTTAACTTTGTTAATTCCGTGGATCACTCGTCCCGTGTTGCTGGCAACCGATCCTTTGGGGCTTCGTGCTGGTGCGTTTGTCAGCTCCTTGGTGTTGTTTTTACCCAGTCTAACCATGCTGGGTATGGTTGGACCGTTCGCGATCAAGCTGTCGACTTCGCGACTGGATGGTATTGGTGCGGGTGCCGGTTCAATTTACGCGATGAGTACAGTGGGCAGTGTGGTGGGAACGCTGGTCCTGGGTTTCTTTTTGTTCCCTTTGCTGGGTTCGCGTGAAATCCTGATCGGCCTTGGCGTTGTATTACTGGTGCTGGCAATTGCCGTCGCTTTATTTGAGCAAAATAAGCTGGGCGTAAGCTCCGCTTTAATGCCCTGTTTTATACTGGCTGTAGTTGGCCTGTTTTTACTGCCCAAAATCGTGGCCGCCGGACATGTTTATAATCCCGATGGCAAGTTTCAAATTCAATCCGAACGGGAAAGTCTTTATGGTTGGGTGCGGGTCATCGACCATAAAACCAATGATCTGCGCGTACTTACCTCGGATGCTTCTGCAATAGGAGCTGCGAGTATTTCTAAAGGCGAGAATCGACTCAGTTATCAGGATATTGTCGATTTGTTACCCGGTTTAACCCCCAAAGTTAACCGTGCCTTAATCGTCGGTCTTGGCGCGGGCAAGATGGCGAATATTCTGCATGATCGTTATGGAATCAAGACGGACACCCTGGAAATTGATCCCGCTGTTGCCGAAGCCGCCACCGATTATTTTGGTTTTAAACCGTCAGGTGAGTCGATTATTGGCGATGCACGCTATGAAATTCGTCACCTAAAAGGTCCTTATGACCTGATTATTCATGACTGTTTTACCGGCGGTTCAGAACCTTCGCATTTATTAACGGTTGAAACCTTGGCGCAATTACGGGGCATGTTATCCGACAACGGCATTATGGCGCTTAATTTTGTAGCGTTTTACGATGGCGGTCATAACGCATCGTTGGCTTCTGTTTCAAAAACGATTGAACAGGTATTCGCGAATCAAGCGTTTTTTATTTCCGAGCCGGGCGAAAATTTTAATGATTTTATTTTTCTGGCGACCAATCATCCGCTCGATCTACAAGCTAAAACATTAAAGAAAGAGCAGGTTGAATGGCTTAAAGCACGTAACGTCAGTTTGGATAATAGCCAGGGCGTGATAATGACCGATAATTTTAATCCGCTTGAACACTTGCAGACCGCCAAAGCTGAACATTACCGGCATGTCATGGTTGATGCCTTTGGTGCTGAGTTATTGGTGCGTTGAAATCTTGACAGTTGTGGGAGCGACATTCACGGTAATAAAGGTATAAAGTAATGAGAAAACTTAAACAAACGATCATAGTGGCAATATTAACTGGCGGTTTTGCCCTGACGCCTTCGGCAAATGCCAAGCAGGTTCGAGGAATAGAAGTCGCGCCAAATGTTGTGCAAACAGAAAATAAAGTCGGTGATTTGCAGTATTGGGATGGAACAAAGTGGGTGTTGATTCCAAGTAAATTATCCGCTACGGAAAACAGTATTGCTCCTACTTTTGCACTTTGTGCTGGCGTGCCTACCTGGATTTTATATTCATGCCCTGGCACTCCTCCTTATCAAATTGGGGAAACAGGGCCGGCTGGCGGTAGGGTTTTTCATGTCACCGAGGGTGGATTACACGGCTTGGAGGCGGCGCCAGTTGACCTGCCAATCGCGCCCTGGGGCTGCGCAGCTCTGGCTATAACCAAGGCAAATGGTTTTGCTGTAGGCACAGGCTCGGCAAATACGACAGCCGCTATTGCAGCCTGTAAAGAGGCGGGGTCAGCGACAAAATTGGCTGCTGATTACAGCTTTAACGGTTATTCAGATTGGTATTTGCCATCGAATGATGAATTGACTGCGATGTATGCCAATATTGGACCAGGCGCACCGGCGCCGCTGACCAATGTGGGTGGTTTCGCTTTAAATGGCTACTGGAGTTCGACAGAGATTGGAGCTAATCACGCGTGGACACAGTTTTTCGGTAACGGCAGCCAGAGTTTTGGAATTAAGCTGGGGCCGTCAAGCGTGCGTGCGGTCAGGTCTTTTTGAGTAGGAGCTCTATTTCGGGATCAGAAATAAATAATTGAGGTGATTTCGGAGCCAAATAAAGTATTCACTAATGGAGTTCAAACATAGGTTTGAACTCCATACTTTCGTAAACTGAAATATTTCTGCTTACTTCACAATCAAACTGTTATTAACAGATTTTACGCCTTTAACCGTTCTTGCAAGCTCTACTGCGCGTGTGGAAGCTCCTGCAGAGTCTACAAAACCACTAAGCTGTACGACCCCTTTAAACGTTTCAACAC
>CAILCX010000119.1 GCA_903832775.1 uncultured Methylobacter sp.
CGTACAAGATTGGTTTGAAGTCGCATGGCTAACAGTTCCGCGTGTAGCAGTTATGTGTAGCAAATGACCAATTTGTTGTCTGTGACGACATAAAACTATTTATATTCAATAGTTTATATCGATTTGGTGCGCCCGAGACGATTCGAACGTCCGACCACAGCCTTCGGAGGGCTGTACTCTATCCAGCTGAGCTACGGGCGCATAATGTTATTCTAACCGATCAACAGGGCAAATACGATACATTGTTTGAAAGCGAGCTTAACTCAATTTACTTTGCCCTATGAAACTCTTCATATATATTGTTTCATCCCAGCGGATTACGAATATTTGGCAATAAGTCAACCTGGAAACAGGCAAAAAAAACATCATCCATTCTAAGCACCTATAAGCGCCGCTGCTTAATTGCCTGTGCCAATTGATGCACCGCCATTGCATATTTGTCACTGTTATTATATTTCTTGATCACTTTAAAATTGGGGTGAACATGCCAGTATTCGCTACCCGTTATAGCGCTTAGCTCAATAATTGACTCACCGCCATAGTTTTTAATCTGTTCCGCTACTGGCCTGTTATTTTGCCAGCCGTTTTTTGAGAAATAATGCGCAACACTACCAATCGCATCTTGTTGGTCCCAAAGATTTCGGTGCCCGTCGTTGTTAAAATCAACAGCAAGGCTTCTAAAGCTGCTAGGCATAAATTGCCCTAAACCCATAGCGCCTGCCCAAGATCCTACCGGCTTACGCGGCTCGTAGCCTTCTTCGCGGGACATGAGCAAGAAATTTTCCAGCTCGGTGGTAAAAAACTTGGCGCGTCGTTGTGTGTCGAAGGCCAGCGTCGTTAAGGAATCAAAAGTGCGCGTTTTACCAATATTACGGCCGAAAAAGGTTTCTACTCCGATAATTGCAACGATATATTCAGGGTCAACGCCATAAATTACGCTGGCTTTTTGGACCGCATCGGCATTGCTGCTCCAAAAGGTGACGCCATTATTAATATGCGCTTCGGTAATAAATTGCTTACGATAGCGCGTCCAACTGCCCGGACTGGGTTTAGTAGGTTTTGGCCCCGAATAGGGCGCCGGATTTTCCAGTCGAATCACGTAATCCAGACGCTCAGCTTTGGAAAACAGGCTATTTAAATAACCCTCAGTAAAATTGTAGTCCTGCACCATATGCCGAATAAAATTCTGTACCGGCAAGGAATTGGCGTAAATACCGGTTAAACTTTGCGAGGAATATTCAACAGAAGGTTCAGAAATATTAGTGGCATTGTTCTGCGGCACATCGGTTTGAACGACGGGATTACTGGCACAGCCGGTCAGTATTAGCGCAAAAGCCAGTTTAATTAATCGGGTATAGCCTGTTTTGTTCACGGTTGTCTCTGTAGTTTAATTGGGTAAAATAATTTTCTTGGTAAAAATAGAAAGGTGGAAGATTTTAGTCTCTCGTCTACTTCATTCTAACCTTCAAGCCGGCGCTGCAAAAAAACACCTGATCGCAATATTGTCCCATTAATTGGGCTGCTTTGCCGGAAAGATCAATAAATTGCCTGGCCAGGCGGTTGTCGGAAACCACACTTAATCCAACCTCATTATGAACCAGCACCATATCGCAAGATAGTTGTAGCAAAGCCTCAAGCTCCTGCAAAATATCAGCCTCGGAAGCTTGATGATAAAGCTGATTATTCAGCCACATCGATACACATTCTATCAACACTGGGCCGGGGCAGTTTCCAAGAATTTGCAACAGTTTAACAGGCTCTTCAATTGTGATAAATAAATCCTGGCGGCGCTGTTGATGCGTTAAAATCCGCGCTTGCATTTCCTCGTCAAAAAACTCGTTGGTTGCCAGATAATATGGCTTTGCTGGTTTAGATTTTTCTAAAATATAAATCTCGGCTAAGCGGGACTTACCGCTTTTAATACCACCTATGAATAAGGTTTTCATAAAAACAAGGCTCCGGCTGTCAAAACACTTAAAACGAACATATTAATAGCTGTTTTCATGTGCAGTGCTTTTATAAGTGCAAATTTATCAACGGGATTGACTAACAAGCCCAGCGTCGGTTTATGTTTGATTTGCCCGTGATAACTTGCATCCCCACCCAAGGCAATGCCCAAAGCACCGGCCATAGCTGCAATGGGATAACCTGCATTAGGACTTTCCAATTTATTGCCATCCCGCCATACAGCTTGCAAGGCACGTTGTTTATCGTCTGCCAAAAGCACAATCAACAATACCGTCAAGCGCGCTGGAATATAATTAGCCAAGTCATCCACTATGGCAGCTGTTTTGCCAAAATAAAAATAGCGTCCGGTTTTATAGGCAATCATGGAATCCATAGTATTGATGGCTTTATAAACCGCAATCCCCGGCAAGCCGAATAATACTAAATAAAACAAAGGCGCAATAACCCCATCACTGAGGTTTTCCGCCCAGGTTTCCAGTCCCGCTTTATAAATTTCTGTTTCGGTCATATCTTTAGTGTCGCGACTGACCAGATAGCTTAATGCCTGCTTGGGTTTCTCTGCGCTTAATATGGCGGAGACACTTTCATGCAACATATTCATCGCCAAACCTGTGGCTGCAAACAACGCCAACATCAAAAGTGATAATCCTGCAGGTAACAGCCCACACAAATAAACCAAGCCAAGGCTAATCACCAAGCTTATGCTGATTAAACTGATCACCAAGAGTGCGCCCGGTACAATTCTATTGCTGTAAAAACGTCGCTCAAAAGCATGGATAAAATCCCCCATCCACATCACCGGATGCTTGCAGGGAAATTCACCAAAAACCATATCAACAAGATAGGCCAAAGCCGCTAATTCAAAAAACATCAATCTACCTGTAACGCCTGCAAAATGGCGGCTATATCCAGATTGGCTTCGACCATATCTGCAAAGCCCTGTATTTCGGCTTCGCGATAGTGACCATAGACATAACCCTGATATGCTGGCTTTATAGTTTTAAAATAATCGGTGCGAAACACATCATTATCAAAAACTCCATGCACATGAGTTCCAGAAAATTGAGCACTTTGATAATACAGCGGATACTTGTCCATACGGCCACAATGAATTTCATAACCCTGAATATCAGCGCAGGAAAACAGCTGATACTGCCCACGCGACAGAATTTTTGGGCTCTGATAAAGCACCGTATCGTCGATAAAGCAAAAACCTGCTTCGATAATGGGCTGTCCATGCTCAATAGCCTCTGGGTCGTGCAAACTTTGACACAGCATTTGATAGCCGCCACAAATCCCAAACACCGATTTTTTAAACTGCAAAATCTCGTTAAATAAACCTTGAGATTTCAGCCATTGCAAATCACGAATCACCGTTTTACTGCCCGGCAATAACACCAGATCAAAACTTTCCATTGGCCTGTAGCCATAAATCAGTTCGACATAAAGCTCCGGATCGCCCATCAACACATCAAGATCGTTATAATTACTCAAGCCCGGATAAGCAATCACTGCAACCCTGATTTTGACCTGGTCAAGTCGCTGTTGATAATTGCGTAGCGACTGGGAATCTTCCATGTCGATATTCAAGGGTTTAAACGGCAACACGCCTAAAACCGGGACGCCAAAACGTTCAGTAATGATTTTTTCACCCTCATCAAAAAAGCGCCGGTCGCCGCGAAACTTGTTAATCACCACGCCGATCAGATTACTGCGCATTACTGGGTCCATCAATTCCAGCGTGCCATAAATCGACGCAAACACACCACCACGCTCAATGTCTGCCACCAAGATATTTTTGGTATTAAAACTGTTGGCGACAAAGGTGTTGGACAAATCCTTGTTCAGTAGATTCAACTCTACCGGCGAGCCTGCACCCTCAGCGATAATCAGTTCATAATCCTGTTTTAACAACGAAAAGGCTTGTTTAACCTGCTGTTTCAGATTATCAATTTCAGCGTAATAATCCGCAATCGACTGGTTTTGATAAACCAGTCCGTTAACAATCACCTGCACGGAACCATTGCCATGCGATTTAAGCAGCACCGGATTAAACAGATAACTGGGCTCAACCCGCGCAGCTTCAGACTGAAGGCATTGAGCCCTGGAAATTTCCCGGCCTTCTTTAGTCACGGCAGAATTGTTGGAGACATTTTGCGCTTTAAACGGTGCGACTTTAAAGCCCTGATCGGCAAATATCCGGCATAAAGCCATGACCAACGTGGTTTTACCAGCATCAGAACTGGTGCCAAAAATGGCTAAAGGATTCATTTTTAATGGTTAATTGAGATAGATACACCACGAAGGCAATAAGAAAAAATAGTTCGTGCTTTTATGGTGTTTTTTTATTTTTAAAATCTGTAAGCCCTTGGGCAAGCAGCGTTATCGCTTGTTCATTCTTAACCGCAAAACGCACATGATGTTTATCCAGCCCTTCAAAATTGTCGCAAACGCGTATTAATATTCGTGATGATTCCAAAGCTGTTTGCAGCTTATATCCATCAACATCAGTGACCAGACGCGCCAGCAGAAAATTGGCTTGCCCCGGATAAATATGTCTAAACAAACTGCAATTCTGTAGCACCTTAAACAATAGCTCTCGTAAATGTCGGGTTTGCTGACGGGTCTGGTCAATGAAAGCGGTATTTGCCAAAGCCTGCTGCATATAGGTCATATCCAGACTCGATAATTTCCAGGCAGGCTCTAAACATTGCAGGTCTTTTATTGCTGAACTTGCCGCCATAACATAACCGATACGAATACCGGCACAGCCGTAAAACTTGCTTAAGGATTTGATCACATAAAGTTTATCGTATTGTGTAATATGCTCTGCAACTGAAGCCACCGCACAAAAATCCAGAAAAGATTCGTCGATGATAATGGTGCATTGTGCCGCCTGCCACCTTGCCAACAAGTCTTGCAACTCATAAAGTTGACCATCGGGCGTAGATGGATTAACAAAAATCACCGTGCTGTATTTGGGAACCTCGGCCAATATATTATCCAAGCGGCTGATATTATGTACCACACAACCCAGCTCACCGGCGATATGCGCATATTCGCCATACAAAGGGGTATATAAAACCAGATCTTGGGGTTGTAAGACACGCAACAACGAAAAAATTGCCGCACTTGCGCCATTAAAAACCTCAATAGCAGCGCCCGGTAGAATCGGATATCGCTGGACAAGCGCCTGTTTTAAATCACTGTACTCAGGATCGGCATAAGGCGTAAGCGAAACATTTTGCAAGCAACTTAAATCGACCGCTTGTTCAGGATTGATGTTGGCCGAAAAATCCAGCACCTGTTCTGGCAGACAACCCAATCGTCTGGCAAACTGATAAATATTGCCGCCGTGGTTCATTGATAAACTGAATATTTGCCAAAGCCAGCTTTGGACACCAAATAACGGAGTTCAGAGCTTGTTTTGTATCGTATGAAAACAGTGGCCATTTACAAGTTAATATATTCGATATAAAGATAATCATCCAAGTGTCTTAATTTATGCGCGGAACCTGAATCAATGCGAAGCTGAAATGAGTTGACCAAAGGCAGATTTAAAGCACGAGCCAACAAAGCGCGAATAACACCGGCATGGGTTATCACCAAAACCTGTTCCGCTTTAGAGGCTAATAATTCTCGCCAGAAGTCGCCGGTGCGTTGGTATAAATCTTCAAAATTTTCACCCTTTGGCGGTGCCGCAGTCACATAATTACTAGTCCAATGTTGCAAGGCATCAGCGTCAATATCGTCAAAACGTGTGCTTTCCCATTCGCCAAAATTAAGCTCCAGCAAACGCTGATCGGTGGTCACCGCGTCTGAAAAAGTATGAGCTAACTGCAAACAACGCGTTAACGGACTGCAATAAACCTGGCAATCCTCGCCAAATTCAGGCAGTTTGTCATGTACACCCCCCATCTCTTCAGCAAAATTTGGAGCAAGAGCTATATCGCTCTGTCCATAGCACAACCCCGGATCAGCAATCGTTTGGGTGTGACGAATTAAATAAATATCCATAAGGCACTCACGCTTAAATAAAAAACAGTTTCGGCAACTTGCTGGCTTGCGCCCAGGCAATCGCCGGTATAGCCGCCGATATGGCGGAAAAAATATCTTCCGAGATACACATTGACCAGCAACACCGGAATAAGAGCCAGCACACATAAAACCGGTAACAAACTTAACGGTAATAAGGCAATGACTCCCGCAAAAAACAACTCCCTGGATTCAGGTTTATAAACTGCGCCTGAGGCTTTACTGGCTTGTACTCTGGAGTAATTATAACCGTGCATCAATAACAGTGGTGATAATCGACTAAGACTGTGCACAGCCAACAACACTAAAGGCACTGCGGAGACTGGAATTGTGGCCAAGATACTTATTTTTAACGACACGAGTAACAGGAGCCCCAAAACCCCATAAACCCCGATATGGGAATCTTTCATGATTTCCAGGGTGCGTTGTTTGTCCATGCCACCGCCAAAACCGTCGCAGACATCGGCAAAGCCGTCTTCATGCAAGCCGCCAGTCAGTATAATTCCGGTAATTAACGCAAAAATCACCGCCGTAGTCTGCGGCCAAATTAAATCAGCCAAAACAAAAACCAATGCACAAATACCACCGACCAACCAGCCGATCAAAGGCAAATAAATTACGGCTTGCGGCAATTGTTTGTAATCCAAAGTTTGAGGATGGGGCAGTCGGGTATAGAAGCCTAGAGCCAAGAAAAATAATTTTAAATTAGGCATTTATTTTAAACAAACGGGACTCCGGAGCTTGGGAAAGATGGAAGTTAAAGAAATTCAATTTTCATTTATATTTTTGCATCACCGTTTCATAACTTACTGTTTTTAGCTCACCGGATTTATAGGAACTCCATCTTTTTTGGGCTTCTTCAGCCAAAAAAAATCTATTTTATGAGTAGGAAAAGCTTTAAAGTGATAAACCTTGAGCCTTTAACCTTTTATCTGCTTTCAATGATCAACACCTGCCTCATCAAACGTTGCCATCTCGTTTAAAAACGTGACAGCTGATTGCAACAGCGGGTAAGCAAGCGCAATGCCCGAACCTTCGCCCAAACGCAAATCCAGATTCAGTAAGGCTTTTGCCTTAAAGTGCTGTAATAATGCTTGATGGCCCTGTTCGCTGGACACATGGCTGAACACACAATAATCCAGCATATTCGGATGCAGCTTATGAGCGACCAGTAGCGCGCAACTGGCAATAAAACCATCAACCAAAACAAGCATACCCAGTTCCGCGGCTTTTAAATATGCGCCAACCATCATCGCGACTTCAAAACCGCCAAATGTAGCCAACACCTCAAAAGGCGTTATCAAGTTTTGATGCCGGGTTACAGCCTGCTGCAATACGGCAAGTTTATTTTGTAACTGTTGATCGTTTAAACCGGTGCCACGACCAACACATTGCTCCAAGGGCAAGTCAGTTAAACAATGCATCAATAAAGAAGCTGATGAAGTATTGCCTATACCCATTTCGCCAAAACCGATGCAATTGCAACCGGCTTCATATTGACGCAACACCAGATCTGCGCCGGCCTTAAGGGCTTGACTGCACTGGTCATAGGTCATTGCCGGATCGATTAAAAAGTTCTGTGTGCCTTTACCAATTTTTGCGTCAAGCAGATTTGGATGACTTTCCAAATCAGCATTGACACCCGCATCGACAATTAATAACGCTATATTATGTTGCCGGGCAAAAACACTGATTGCTGCGCCGCCGGTCAAAAAGTTGGCAACCATTTGCGCGGTAACCGATTGTGGATAAGCACTGACCCCGGAGGCAACGATGCCATGATCTCCGGCGAAAATTAGAATACAGGGTTTATTTAAACAAGACGTAAGACTGTTTTGCACACGTCCAATTTGTAACGCCAGTTTTTCCAGTTGCCCCAAAGATCCCAAAGGCTTGGTTTTTTGGTCAATTTTGTTTTGTAAGGCAGCGTCAAGCGCAGAAGATAGCGGGGGAATTAAAAAATCTGGCTGCACGGTGTATTCCAAACGTTTTCAAATAATAAATCATTAAGGTTCTTACGTTCCGCCCAGTGCTCTTGTTCAAGCATCGGTTTGTCGTAAAAGTTATCCACATGGCCCAGACATAAAATCGCGAACGGCTGACTATCCTCTGGCATGTTCAGCAAAGCTTTCAATGCTTCCGGTTCAAACATTGATACCCAACCCAAGCCCAAACCTTCTGCTCGTGCTGCCAGCCACATATTTTGTATGGCGCAGGCCAGAGAAGCCAAATCCATTTCCGGCAAGGTGCGACGACCAAAGACATGGGCTTCCCGCTGCTCACATAATGCGGCAACCAATACTTCGGGACATTCCAGTATGCCTTCTACTTTAAGTTTCATAAACTCCTCTTCGCGCTCATTCAAAGCCTGCGCGGTCAGGATGCGTTCCTGGTCAACCAGCGTATGTATGGCTTTTCTAAGCTCCGGGCAACTGATGCGCATAAATCGCCACGGCTGCATAAAACCGACGCTGGGAGCATGATGCGCGGCATTAAGCAAGCGGAGTAACAAGTCGGGAGCTATCGGGTCGGGTAAAAAATGACGCATATCACGACGCTGATATATGGCTCGGTAGACGGCGGCACATTCGACGTCAGAATAGCGGTTTTGGGTCATGCATGAGGTAAAAGATGAAGGGTGAAAGGCAATGGGCAAAAAGGGTTTTTTGCCCATTGCCTTTCACCCCGTTTATCAGACATTATACGGATGAACTGCCTCAAAACCATGCACTTTGGCTTTAGTGGTAAAAGTAGGCGGAATCCAAGCGTCCTGTTTTTCGCCTGCCAGAAACTCGGCCAACCATAAGGCTTGATTTCGTATTGGTAAAACGTAGGGATAGAGATTTCCATCCGGCAACTCGGCGACATCGCCCAATGCGTAAATCGACTCATCACTGGTTTGCAGATACTCATTAACCTTAATGCCTCTGCCTGTTTCCAGACCGGCAATTTCAGCCAGTTCCGAGCGAGGCTTAAAGCCACAGGCAACGATTAAACCGTCAAACTCAGTTGTCACTTCAGTTCTTACGCAAACCTTGCCGTCTTCCCGGACAAAATTCCTTACGGACTGATTTAACAAGACTTTAACACCCGAATCTTGCAACACTTTAAGTACCAAATCTGAATCATCTGCCACCAATTGACGCTCCATTAAGCGAGTTGAAGCATGAAACAGGGTAACCTTATCACCGGCAACAGCCAAATCTGATGCGACTTCGCAACCGATTAATCCACCACCGATAATCGCCCACTCAGGCTTTTGGTTTTTGTTTAAAAAATCTTGCCTAAATTTACGCAGGGATTTCAGATCAACCAGGCTATTCAGGCAAAAAAACAGTTTACTGTAAGGCTCAAACGGCGACGGAATAAACGCTGCTGATCCTTGGGCAAGTATCAAAATATCATATTGAAGAGCTTTTTCCTGACAGGAGCCGCTAATCTCAATTTCCTTTTCTGATCGATTAATAGCCGTAACTTCGACGCCACACAGTACATCAATGTTTAATTCGCGCAGTTTATCAAAAGTCTTTAGGATGATGGATTGTTCAATCGTGGCTTTGCTAAAACCACGAGACAGCAAAGGCCGCGAATAATAGCCATCATGCTCGCGAGTTACCAGAGTGATGCCGGCATCGGCTGATAAGGAGCGATACTTCTCTGCAAAGCTCACTCCCGCAACTCCTGAGCCTATTATAACAATCTGCATACTGTCCCTCCCGAAAAACTGGATTAGTCCATTAAATCGAATTCGCTTTTATCTACACCACATTCAGGGCAGCGCCAATCGTCAGGAATTTCGTCCCATAAAGTGCCAGGCGCGAGGCCTGAATCCAGGTCACCTTCAGCTTCGTCATAAATGTGTCCACAAACGCCGCATTGATATTTTTTGTAATCAGGCATCACTTTTCTCGTCTAATATTGAAAGAGTCTGTGACTTTAACAGTTCTAGGTAAATTTTCAATCCGATTTTAATTGTTTAAGCTCAAAAATGAAATGATGGAATATGAAAAACGATGCAACTTTGTTGCAATATTTAAGCTTTTTTTTGTTTTTAAGTTTTCTTTGGCGACAAACAAGCCACACTTTATACGAGTACGTTTATGCAAATAAATAACACGGGCTTGATGAGCATTTAAATGGACTACAACTACAAAGCATTTGCCAAAATACTTGAAGATTACTTGGGAAGTGGCTAGGAGAGATTTTTAAATAAATCAATGAAACCAGTGCGCATGTCTAATCTTTAAATCAACTTTATCGCCTTTATTCAAACGCAACAGCTTAAACTGTTCATTGGGCATTTCGGCATAAACACTGGCCGACTGGCCAGTTACGCTGTTTTTAACCAATTCAATCCGGATCAGTGCGCCTAAGTGTTGCCAGTCTTTAAGAATGACAAAGGCATCGTTATCAAACGTTGATTTTTCAATAACAATATCATGTGGACGAACATGAACTATTTTGCCTTGCTGTTGCAGCGTTGACAGCCCTGCCGTTTGAAGCCAATCTGCGTCCTGATGTCCCAAATCAAAAACATTAGTCTGTCCGATAAATCCAGAGACAAACGCATTGGACGGCTGGTCATAAATTTCGCTGGGAGTACCTTGTTGTTCTATCTTTCCGTGATTAAGCACCACCACCTGACTGGCAACTTCCATGGCTTCTTCCTGATCATGAGTAACGAAAATGCTGGTGACATTTAAATCATGATGCAGATTGCGCAACCATTGTCGCAAGTCCTTACGCACACTGGCATCCAGTGCACCAAACGGTTCATCTAATAATAATACCGAAGGTTCAACAGCCAGCGCACGCGCCAAAGCTATACGCTGCCGCTGACCGCCAGATAATTGATCTGGATAACGGTCGTGTAACCAATCCAGTTGCACCAAATTTAATAAATCATGCACTTTCTTGCGGATAATCGCTTCGCCCGGTCTGTCGCGGCGCGGCTTGACCCGTAGACCAAACGCAACATTTTCAAATACCGTCATGTGTCGGAACAGCGCATAATGCTGAAACACGAAGCCGATACCGCGTTTGCTGACGTCATGTTCGGTACGGTCTTGACCGCTAATTAAGATACGCCCTTGATCGGCGCGCTCAAGTCCGGCAATAATGCGCAATAAAGTCGTTTTTCCGCAACCGGAAGGCCCGAGTAAGGCGACCAGTTCGCCTTCAGGAATTTCCAGATTAATATTATCCAACGCCGAAAACGCGCCAAATTTTTTGCTGATGTTTGAAAGTAAAATGCTCATTTTTTCTCCTGGAGATATTTGTTTTGACGAAAGGTTTCAGTACATAAGTTACAAAGAAACCAGCCCTTCGACTTTGGTCTTGTTCCTTTACCTTTACCTCTCACTCTCACTTTTCCATTCCAAAGCTGTCTTTAAGATAAGGGTCACAATGGCCAAAGCAGCCAGAATCGAAGCACCCGCAAAGGCTCCGACGATGTTATATTCGTTATAATTGACTTCAACATGTAAAGGCAGGGTATTGGTCAAGCCACGAATATGCCCGGAAACCACCGAAACCGCGCCAAACTCGCCCATCGCTCTGGCGTTACACAGCAACACCCCATAAAGCAAAGCCCATTTAATATTAGGTATGGTCACAGACCAAAACATTTTCCAGCCACTCGCGCCCAAGGACAAGGCGGCTTCTTCTTCCTGATTGCCCATTTCCTGCATCAACGGAATCAACTGCCTTGCAACAAAGGGAAAAGTAATAAACAGCGTTGCCAGAATAATGCCCGGAGCCGCAAAAATGATTTTTACATCATGTTCAATTAGCCAATCGCCAAACCAACCCTCTGCGCCAAACAACAGCACAAATATCAAACCTGAAATAACCGGCGACACAGAAAACGGCAGATCGATCAGTGTGGTCAATAAGCTTTTGCCTTTAAAGTCGAAGCGAGTGATAGCCCAGGCCGCACTAACGCCAAACACAGTATTTAAAGGCACTGTGACGACAGCCGTCAATGCAGTCAATCTGATAGCCGCCAGTGTGTCAGGTTGCGATAAGGCTTCCCAATAGGCTTCAATACCTTTAGACAAAGCCTTAAAAATAACCAGACCTAAAGGCAAACAAATAAATAAACCGATAAAGCTTAATGCTATGACAATTAAACTCCATCTGACCCAGTCGGGATCTTGTAAAGCTAGTTGTTGACGTTCAACTAACTTGCCTGGATTTATAGGTTGGGCGGTTGTGCTCATGGCATTATCCTCATAATTGTCCGGAGCGCTTGCGCACCCAATATTGCAGCATGTTAATCAATAAAAGTAACAGGAATGAAATGACCAGCATCGTCAAAGCGATGGCTGTCGCGCCTTGAATATCAAACTGCTCTAATTTTGTGACAATCAACAACGGCACAATTTCTGACACATAAGGCAGATTGCCGGCAATAAAAATAACCGAACCATATTCACCAACTCCTCGCGCAAAAGACAAGGCAAAACCGGTCAGCAAGGCAGGAAACACATTTGGAAATATTATTTTTAAAAACACCTGAAAACGTGTGGCGCCCAGACTAGAGGCCGCTTCTTCCATGGAAGTTTCAAACTCCAGTAAAACCGGTTCGACGGTGCGCACGACAAATGGAATACTGATAAAAATCAGCGCCATGACTATTCCCAATGGCTTGAAAGCGACCTGCACACCAAGACTATCAATCAGTAACTTACCCAGAAAACCGCTAGGCTGGAAAACTGTCGCTAACACAATACCGGCAACCGCAGTAGGCAGGGCAAAAGGAAAGTCGATCAAGGCATGAAAAAAACGTTTTCCAAAAAACGAATAACGTACCAACACCCAGGCAACAATAAAACCAAAAAAACTGGCGATTAACGAGGCTAACAATGCGGCAGAAAAACTCACCCTAAACGAAGACAGCACCCGCTTGTTGGTGATGATATGAATGTAATCCTCCCAATTCAACTGGAAACTTTTAAACACCAGGGTGCTGAGCGGAATTAAAACCACCAGACTTAAATAAACCACGGTGAACCCAATGGTCGGGCGAAAACCCGGCATAATACTATTTTGTGACATTAACTGACCTACTTAAACATATAGGGGTTAGGCTCTAGCCCTAACCCGACTTATTGACTTCGATTGTCGGGTTACGCTATTGCTCGGCTATAGCTTCTGCATTGCTCTACCTTCTGCATCCATGCAGTCGTAACCCGACATATCTTACTTATTCCTTTTTATAAATCTGATCGAACAAACCGCCATCGGCAAAATGAATGCGTTGGGCAGTTTCCCATCCTTCCGGGATAATATCCTTAAGCGTAAACAACTCCAGCTTGGGAAATTCATCGGCGTGACGAGCAAAAACTTCCGAATTACGCGGACGATAATGATGCTTGGCGATAATCTCCTGACCTTCATCCGTCCAAAGAAAACCAAGGTAAGCTTCGGCAAGTTTTTCGCTGTCTTTCTTTTTCACAACAGGCTCAATAATTGCAACCGGATGATCCGCTTCTATGCTGGCTGAGGGGATAACAACATCAAACTTATCGCCACCCAGATCTTTTGCAATCAGAAAGGCTTCGTTCTCAAAAGTTAACAACACATCGCCGGTATTGTTTTGAATAAAAGCATTGGTGGCAGCGCGGCCGCCGGTACTCAAAATAGGGACGTGCTTAAACAGCTTGGTGACAAATTCACGGGCTTGTTCTTCACTGCCTAATTTTCGCAAGGCATAACCCCAGGCGGCCAAATAGCTGTAACGCGCATTTCCTGAGGTTTTGGGGTTGGAAAGAATAACCACGTTTTCAGCTTTAATCAGGTCATCCCAATCCTTAATATTTTTAGGATTACCCTTGCGCACCAAAAATACCGTCGTTGAGGTATAAGGGGCACTATCATTTGGGAATCGTTCACGCCAATCACTGCTAATCAGTCCCTTGGAGGCGATTTTGTCGATATCCGTTTGTTGATTCATGGTCACCACATCGGCTTCAAGACCTGCTATAACTGCTGCCGCCTGTTTGCTGGAACCATCATGCGATTGTTGAATCGTTACTTTATCACTCGTTTCTTTTAGCCAATGCGCTGCAAAGGCGTCATTAATATCTTTATACAACTCACGGGAAACGTCATAAGAGACATTGAGTAGGGTATATTCTTTGGCATTGACTCTGCCGGCAGAAACGACCGCGAGCATAGCAAGGGCGTAAGGTAAATGGCGTAAAAGCTGCGTTTTTACAATATTAGCAAGCATAAATTTGTCTCATTTTGAAAATTACGAAACCTGAACGGTGAGTTCATATCTGACTTTTTATACACAAGTATTGAAGTATCAGGTTTGCTCGAAAGGAAGCAGGTAGCTCATTATGGATTTAAAGTCTTTGCTGACAGTATTGGGTGATGCCCAATAGAAACGTAAAGATAAATCTTGTGGTAAAGTTTAAAGAGAATTCTGTTTATAACAAAACGACGATATTAGATAGGCTCATCTAATTATCAGATATATGACAATTTCCTGCGAAGAATATATCCGACTATCAGGGTTTTTTATCCAGTATTCCGTTTCTATATTACTGGCAAATAGGTATTTTTAAATGGGATACCTTTTTAATAGTTATAAATTCACTGCATTTTCCAAAAGTTTCCTACCTTTTAAAAAAACCTCATCTCCCACAAAAAAGTACCTTATATTAAGCGATAGATTCCTTATTTTGCGCCCGATAAATTTGAAAATGGAAAAGAATATTACTACTCCTCTGCTTGAAGTGATCATCGAGGTACCTCGTGGAAGCTTTTTAAAACGGGGTTCTACCGGAAAGTTGGATTTTGTTTCTCCACTGCCGTGCCCTTTCAATTATGGCTCGGTCCCTGCTTACATCGGTTTGGATGGTGATTTTTTGGATGCCGTAGTCCTTGGTCCGCACCTTCCCTTGGGATCAAAGGTCAAAGTTCATGCCTTCGGTGCGATAACCATGATCGATTCCGGCTTATATGACGACAAATTGATCTGCAGCTTTTCAGCCGTTCCCCCCTGGAAAAAAATGCTGATTCATGTGTTTTTTATCATCTATGCCAAAGCCAAAATTTTGCTTAATGGCTTAAAAGGCAATAAAGGACAAAACAGCTGCGAAGGCTGGCAAGACGCTGGGATTGCTTTGGCAAGGGCAACCAAATGCAGCCTTGAATAGATTGGAAGCTTTATTGCCTATGGAAAAACCATACTTTTGAGCACCCTAAACACACAGCCTTGTTGGACAATGGTTTTGCCATTGCCCAACAAGTTTTATCCCTAAAAATCCTTACCGCTCTGAATCCTTCTCACGGTTTTAACCAACAAATCAACTTCTTCATGGGTATTGTAAAACGCCAGTGACGGACGCACTGTGCTTTCCAGACCAAAACGACGCAAGATGGGTTGCGCGCAATGATGACCTGTGCGCACTGCAATGCCGACGCGGTTTAAGGCAACACCAATATCCTGATTACTATGCCCCGCCAACACGAACGACAATACACTGGTTTTTTCTGCCGCCGTGCCAATCAAACGCAAGCCTGGGATACTTCTCAACGCATCCATCGCATATACCAATAACTCATGCTCATAACGTGCAATATTATCGATACCGATTTTTAACAGATACTCCAACGCTGCGCCCAGACCTACGGCATCGGCAATATTACCGGTTCCAGCTTCAAAACGCGCCGGTGCAGGTTGATAGATGATCTTGTCAAAAGTCACATCTTCAATCATGTTACCACCACCTTGCCAGGGTGGCATAGATTCGAGTAACTCGGCTTTGCCATACAACACGCCGATACCGGTCGGGCCAAAGATTTTATGCCCGGAAAACACAAACCAGTCACAATCCAACGCCTGCACATCAACCCGCAAATGCGAAACCGATTGAGCGCCATCCAGCAATACCCGAGCGCCAACCCGATGTGCCATTTCAATCATTTCTTTAGCTGGCGTCACCGTGCCCAAGGCATTGGAAACCTGGGTAAAGGACACTAGTTTAGTATGCGCATTAAGCAATTTTTGATATTCGCCCAATAATACCTGACCATCGTCATCGACAGGAACAACGCGCAAAGTGGCTCCGGTTAAATCGCAAAGTTGTTTCCACGGCACAATATTGGCATGATGCTCCAGCCAGGTAATGACAATCTCATCACCCACACCAATATTTTGCCGCCCCCAACTTTGCGCAACCAGATTGATCGCCTCGGTAGTCCCGCGTGCAAACACAATCTCCGATGACGACGATGCATTCATAAAGCGTGCAACGGTGTCCCTGGCTTTTTCATAAGCATCGGTAGACCTTGCCGCCAATTCATGCGCCGCACGGTGAATATTGGAATTCTCGTGTTCATAAAAATACGAGATCCGATCAATCACCACTTGTGGCTTTTGGGTGGTCGCTGCGTTATCAAACCAAACCAGGGGATGACCGTTAACCCGTTCCTTGAGTATGGGAAAATCACGACGTATTGCCTGAACATCAAACGCCGGATGCGCCGAAGCAAACTCATGGGTTTGTGCCTTAAAACCGCCGGTTTTCAGTTCATCCAGAAAATAAAGTGTTGAACCTGAATCAGGTTTCGCCGCTGCAATTCCAGCTGGTGCAAATAACTTTTGCAATTCAGCTTCACCGGGTAGACCGTAAACTTCAGGTGAAAGACCCGCTATCAAGGAAGCGTCAAAACCGGATAAACCCTGCGTAGATGCTGGAATACCAGGAATAGACCCCACATTTTTCGGAATACTCCCTGTTGACGGTGCATTGCCGTCAAAAAGCTTTTGCACTTCCGCTTCCGGTACCTGCGGCGAAACACTCGGTTTTAAAATACCCGCCACTGGAACTGATTCGGCTGCACCAAAGCCGGGAATACTCCTCCCGGAAGGCACTCGCGAAACCAACAACTGTTGCAATTGCGCTTCATCTGGCAAACCAAAGTCACTCGGCAAAATACCCGCCAACACCGATTTATCAAAACCAGCCAGGCTTGATGCTGTCGAATCAGTCGGCTGTCCAAAAACCGGACCGGTATCAAGACTATCAGGAACATTCTTGTATGACGGTTCTGACTGGGCAAAAAACCTTTGCAAGTCAGCTTCTCCTGGCAGACCGAAACCCTGAATACCCGGCAAACTTGATTTATCAGCACCCGGCAACGATGAAGGCAAGCCGCCAGACACTGCCGATGAGGCAAGTCCCAGTCGCGAGCCATCGCAAGGTAACGCTGAAAAAAACTCGTTGGCCAACTTGCTCAATTGCTCTATATCAGGCAGTTTAAAATCTTGCTGAGCTGAACTGGAAGGCTCAAAGTTACTTGTATTCATGGTACTTGCCCACTTCGACATTCTCGAGCACGCCGAGTGCATCATCTGTCAATACTGCCAATGAGCAATACAGTGAGATTAAGTAAGAGGCAATCGCTTTGTGATTGATGCCCATAAAACGGACTGAAAGACCCATGCTCAGTTCGCCGGTCAAATTTGGTTGATACAGACCGACGACACCCTGACGACTTTCACCGGTGCGTAATAATAAAATATTACTTTTGCCATTAACGACTTTAAGTTTGTCGGATGGAATCAAAGGCAGACCGCGCCAGGTCAAAAATTGTGAACCAAACAAAGTCACGATAGCTGGCGGTACACCGCGACGGGTACATTCACGACCAAACGCCGCAATAGCCAAAGGATGCGCCAGGAAAAACGCAGGCTCTTTCCAGACCCGTGAAATCAACTCATCCAGATCATCAGGCGTTGGCGCACCAGTTCCACCGGGACGCGTTTGCACTCTGAATCCAGGCGCTACGTTATTCAGCAAGCCGTATTCGGCATTGTTGATTAACTCGCTTTCCTGACGCTCTTTGATGGTTTCGATGGTTAAACGTAATTGCTCATGAATTTGGTTATGCGGACTGCTGTATAAATCAGAAATACGGGTATGTACGTCAAGTACGGTATTAACCGCATTCAAACGATACTCGCGACCCCATTCTTCGTAATCAACGAAAGTTTGCGGCAGTTCTTTTTCATCCAGGCTTGAACAATCGACGTGGAGATCGGTTTCATTCTTAACCTTGTTAACTCTATAGATACCGGCTTCAAGCGGCTTCCATTCCATCAGATGCACCAACCACCGTGGAGTGATGGTTGACAGCATAGGTACCGTTTTAGTGGCATTGGCAAGAGTACGCGCGGCGACATCGCCTAACGCAGTGTGTGCTTGACCTTCATGAATATCTGACATAATTTTTTCCTGTTGTGATTAATAAGTTTGTGAATTTCGTTTTAAACTTCCAGTCGGGAGTTTTTAAGTAAAAGTTCCCTTGCCTGAATCATAGAAATCTGATTTTCCAAGTATATGGCTATAAATAACGGCCCTAGTTCATATTCAATTTAGCCTTGAACCTTGAAGCACCTAGAACCTTGTCCCTAAATACCACCCCCATCATAAAATAACTCGCTGCGCACATGCGCCTGAGTAATGTTGCTACCGGGCGGAACACTATGGGTCAGCCAGACGTTACCGCCAATCGTTGATCCGCGACCAATGTTAATCCGCCCCAAAATGGTCGCGCCGGCGTAAATCACCACATCATCCTCAACGATAGGATGACGGGCATTGCCTTTAACCAGAATACCGTTATCGTCTTTTTGAAAACGCTTGGCCCCTAAAGTAACGGCCTGATAAACCCGAACATGCCGCCCGATAACCGCTGTTTCGCCTATAACCACACCAGTGCCGTGATCGATAAAAAAACTCTCGCCTATCTGGGCACCCGGATGAATGTCAATGCCGGTTGCGGAATGTGCAAGCTCAGATATAATCCGCGCAACCAGGGTCGCACCTAATTGATAAAGGATATGTGCAAGGCGGTGATGGATAATCGCGTTAATGCCCGGGTAACAAACCAACACTTCGTCAGAACTTTTTGCCGCTGGATCACCTTCGTAGGCCGCCTGAATATCGCTATCAAGCAATACTCTTACCTCAGGCAGTCGCGAAGCAAACTCACGGGTAATCATAATCGCCTGCTCATGCGCTTCTTTATCGATGCCGGGTTGCCCGGAAATAAACTGAAGTTCACGGCGAATTTGTTTGTAAAGTTCACGCAGTAAAGTTTCCAGCGTATGCCCGACAAAATAATCAATGCCTTCATCATTCAGGTCAGGCAGTCCCAATCGGTTTGGAAACAAAACCGCGCCTAGGCCATCGAGTATTTTGTGCAGTTCTTTACTTGAGGGTAATTTGGGAGGCTTATCCCGACGTTGCCGGGTTTCCAATGATTCGACACGCAAAGTACGCAATTTGGCAACGAGTTCATCAATCCCCCAGTCATATTTACCACTGGGTTGCAACAAGTCGTTCATGCGGCAAGACCACCGGCATCAAAAACACCTTCAAATAAAGCCGAGCTCAAATAACGCTCACCTGAATCCGGCAACACCACAACGATAGTTTTATTGGCATTTTCAGGCCGTTTTGCCACACGCACGGCAACCGCCACTGCAGCGCCACAGGAAATGCCGGACAAAATGCCTTCCTCCAGGGCCAGGCGTCGCGCATAGCTAATGGCTTCTTCGTTGCTGACTTGCTCTATTTCATCAACCAATGACAAGTCAAGCACCTGGGGCACAAAGCCGGCGCCGATACCCTGAATTTTATGAGGCCCCGGCTGTAATTGTTCACCGGCACGATGCTGTGTCAATACTGGACTTGCAGACGGTTCAACCGCAATGGAGATAATAGCTTTACCTTGCGTTTGTTTGATATAACGGGATACGCCAGTAATAGTTCCGCCGGTGCCAACCCCGGAAACCAGAATATCGATAGCGCCATCGGTATCTTCCCAGATTTCCGGGCCGGTGGTTTGCTCATGAATGGCGGGGTTTGCAGGATTTTTGAACTGTTGCAACAAGACATAGCGCTCCGGATCAGACGCGGCTATTTCTTCTGCTTTTGCGATCGCGCCGCTCATACCTTTAGAACCCTCTGTCAATACCAGCTTGGCGCCATAGGCGATCAGTAATTTACGACGCTCCAGACTCATAGTCTCTGGCATGGTCAAGGTCAACGGAATGCCACGAGCCGAAGCGACAAAGGCCAGCGCAATGCCGGTGTTACCGCTGGTCGGTTCGACCAGTTCTTTGCCGGGACCCAGCAAGCCGCGACGCTCGGCATCCCAGATCATCGCCGCGCCAATCCTGCACTTAACAGAATAAGCGGGATTACGCCCTTCTATTTTTGCCAGTACAGTCACCGGTGCACCATCAATGATGCGATTAAGCCTTACCAGCGGCGTTTTTCCGATCGAGTGGGAATTATCTTCGAACCAATGGGACATAAAAATCTCCTGTTTGTTAATCGCGAAACTGTCTGGCTGTGATGACGCGTGACTGAACCATTTTTTATACTGACTCAGCCAATTTTTTCGATCAATACGTACAAATACCTATTAAACTAAAATGAACTAAATTACACCCCGGTATCAAAACCGTAAAGCCTCGTTAATTTTCTAGTAATTTTTGTATTGCCTTATAAAATTTTGGCCAAAAAAAAGCCAGTGGCCCTAAGGGCGCACTGGCTTCCGGTTGTCCGGTCAGCTTGCGATTTTGTGTTTAAATTACTGTAGACGTTACGCTTTGTCAACTGTGAGAACAAAACGCCCTCCCAATTAGAACCACGTACTTCACCTAATATCAACCTATAGTCGTTTGATACAATAGCCTTAAATGCCAGTTTCAAAGCACTGTAACTCGCCCAACTCATCCTGCTGATAGGGTAAAGATTAAATCAAATTACCATCATTTATAAAGCGATATTATTAGATAGCTATATCTCTTTTATAGATACGAAAACCAAGTTATTGTGAAAATATCAATAGGGTATTCAGCTAATAAACTATATTTATCAGAACTCATATAGCATTCTAAAATCGACACGTTGCGCGCCGACATCTACGGTACCTTGTTTAACTAATGGATAAGCCCAGTCAAACTCGCCGATAATATGTTTTAACATCTGTAGCCGCACTCCCATGCCGGCGGACGCTAAATTTGTAGATCCGGGGGTAGGCGCAATAGGATTAAAAGTCCACAGATTGGCCCAATCGACAAAAGTTAGCAGCCTTAAGTTTTGTACTTTTTCCCAGTCACTGGGTCCCAGTTTGGGAGTATGCAGTTCAAACGATAAATTAACGCCATGATCACCCAACAATTCGGTTTGATGATAACCTCTTACACTCTGCGGTCCACCTGCTGAAAATTGTTCGTTGCTGATTAATGCCGACATACTGGCTTGACCGCCTGCACGCCCCAGCACACGAAAATCCATCGGCAAAATCTGTTGATGCTTTAAATCAGTGGTCAAATACAAAAAATTGGGACTGGCATCGCTACGTTTACTGATAAATTCCTGCTCATCATTGCCCAAACCACGAATTGAAAAATGCGCTGCCAAATTTAACGAGGTGGTTGACGCCTCCTTGCGCCAACTGCCGTCGTAACCGGTCATGAACGACGCGTAACTAATTGAGGAAGGCGATGAATCTTGTCCGGAAACCTTAATGCCTTGGCCAAAACTCTTGTAATCAAAGCCAGCAGTCACGCTTTGCAAAAAATCATCCGAACCCGGCAGGGGCTTACCCAGCCTTGCACCGTATATTGAGCCGGCTCCTACCACAGACATCCCGCCAACATTCACGCCTAATTGGGTATTTGAACTAATGCCTATGCCATACAACGCAAGTTTGGTGTCGGCCCAGCCGGTTGGCAGCACATAAGTGCCCGACCAGACTTCCACTTCATTATTGTTTTCCGGAGAAACCTGATATTGCAAGGATGCGCTATGAAACTTTTGCCATAAATTATCGTAGCGAACCGACCCGATCAACCTTGTGTATGAAGTATTCGCCGAACTGCGACTATTCATTTCAACGCTGGCATGCAAGGGCAATTCATCTTTGACCTTAAGCTCTACTTCCATTTTACCGGGCGTTGTTCCTGCCCGTAAAACGGGAGTCACGTTACGATCGGCAGACTGTTGCGCCAGTACGCCCATTTGTTTTTGTACTTCGGGCATGTTTGGCACCTGACCTTCCGCCAGCGCAGGAACACTGTCGCGAATCTTGCCCAACTCGTAATAACGGGAGCCGGTAATATGCAGGGTTTCAATCGAGCCTTCCAGCACATCCAAGCGGACCTGATCGGCGTTGACATCTTGCTCAGGAATCGAAACAACAACGGTCGGATAGCCTTTTTTACGATAAGCCTCTTCCAGCGCCGCACGGGCTTTTTCTACATCATCGACGGTTTTATCCGGCCCCAGAAAAGGGTAAACCGAACGTTCCAGGGTTTCTTCGTCCAACACGGTATTGCCGTTAACCTGGAAATCAAAAATATTAAAGGCAGGATTTTTAGGTGGAGCAGACTCGGCCACCGGAACCAGTTGCGACTTTGCACTATCAGCGGCCACGGCAATCCCACCAGCCCATAGTAAACCGGCGGCAAGCAAGTATTCAAGTTTCATCAAC
Organism: uncultured Methylobacter sp.; assembly: GCA_903832775.1. Taxonomy (GTDB): domain Bacteria; phylum Pseudomonadota; class Gammaproteobacteria; order Methylococcales; family Methylomonadaceae; genus Methylobacter_A. Next base: position 22,534 of record CAILCX010000119.1, read on the forward strand.
GAGCCTCTTGGCTGGCGGTTGAAACCGGGTTGGGCGCTGCTTCGGATTGGGCTTGAAACGGCGTGGTTTTTAGCTGTTTAAGTTTAAATTTATAATCTTCAACGGCTGCTTCGGTTTCAACCTTGCCGATACCGGTAATCGGATCCAGCTCAGCCAGTTGTTGCCACAAACCTTTTTCTTTATATTTGTCTACAATTTCCAAATACGCGGTATTAAGTTTTTTGTTACGTTCACCGCATTGCTCTATCCATTGCTCTCGCTCTTGCACGGCTTGAACCAACAGTTGATTATCGGCATGAATTTCCTTGGCTTTGGCAACCACTTCGTTGTGTTTTTGCAACAAGGTTTGCTGACGCTGACGCTCCTGACTCAACTGGGCTTCCAGCGTGCTACGAACCGATTCCAGGCCAGCTTTATAGCGCTCGACTTCGCCCTGCAAGGGTTGCAGCTTTTTAACCGCTTCGTCAAGACTGCCCAACTTTGCCTCCTGAGCGGTTTTTTCAGTTAACAACGCTGATTTTTCCTCTTCCAAAGCCGCTTTTTCCTGAGTCAATTGCCGGATAATGCCCTGGGCTTTTTTAATCGCGGCCGAACCATCGTTAGTCTTGGGTTCGGCGCTGGCCGTTTGATTGCTAAAGCTGAGCGTAGCCAGCAGGAATAAGCCCGCCAAACCAAATTTAAGTTTTTTCTGCATGACCTGACTCCTTAAAAACGCGCGTTCAAATCAAGATTCAGCGTATCGACGCTGTACTTTGGTCCGTCGATGGCATCGGTGCTGAACCAGCGCAGGTTCAACCAGGTATTTTTAGCCAGACCGTACTGGGTACCCAGCACCCAGCCTTTGGCATCGGTGCCGCCCTGATGGAAAACCGAATCGGTAAACGCGTCCAGTACCGCATCGCGTTCGACATAACGGTAAGCCAGATTTACGCTCCAGTTTCCGAACCGTTTAATCTCCGGATGACCTATATCAATGCGGGCCTGATAGGCATCGGTACGTGGCTTTATATCCTGATTAAATTGCGTCAAAATCCGTTGGCGATTGAAGCCTAAATTCTTGGCGTAATCGGCGGTAAACAGCACATGGGTATCTCCAAATCCGGCATAATCTAACATTGCCGTGGTGTTGAAGATTTTGAAGCCTGAAGCTAGGCCGAATAAACATCCCGTAGTGTCAGTACAAACGCCACCTTGCCCTGAAGCATCATTAGTAATCGCCACCATCGAATTGCCCTTCTGTATGAACTGCGGCGCGGTCCAATCATATTCATGACCATTCCCAGTCGCCGAATTGTAACGGGCATTGATATTGGTAAACTCGTAGTAAGAAGTGGCAAAATTTAAGCGTGACTTATCAAACACCAGCCAATCAGCGCCGATTTGTCCGGCATACAGCCATTTATCGGCGGTCGAAAAGTTC
>CAILCX010000120.1 GCA_903832775.1 uncultured Methylobacter sp.
CCCACGCCGGAGCGTGGGAATGATAATAGTCTGTCGCGGTGGTTGCGATAAAAGGCTTTAGCGCTGGGTGCGCTATTAGACGGGCATGATTAGGCTCCGTGTGGGTAAGATTTTAGGCTTGCGTGGCTACGATAATAATACGCCATAGTTTCCACGCTCCGGCGTGGGAATTCATCCGGCAATGCTCTGGCGTTGCTTGAATTAAGCTAACGTCTTCTGTTGGTGTATTTGACATCACAATAACGTATTGTTAATGTATCCATCATGAAAGCGGAATTATTATTCAAAGATCGTATTTTACAAGGTGAAAAGGGCTTTGCTGAATTAGTCTTATGGCATCTACCGACAGCGGTTCTAGGTAGTGGTCACTCTTTAAATACCGCTTGGCCCTAGTGATTAATGGCGTATGTGTTTTACGTTACGATAATGAATCAGGCAAAGGGGATCATAAGCATATTGGCGGGATTGAAACTGCTTATACGTTTGAGTCACCTCGCCAATTATTAATGGATTTTTGGCATGATGTTGATATTTGGAGGTCGCAACATGAATGAAGTAACGATTGGTATTTCCAATAGACAAACAATATCCGAGCGTTTCTTATCGGCTTGGGAAAGTAATGAACCACAAGCGGCTTATATTGGGTTTGAATCAGAAGAACAACTTTGGAAAACGCTAACCTTAAAACGCTGGCAAATTCTAAAAGTCATGACCGGCGCGGATGAATTATCGATCCGTGAAGTAGCCAAGCTTGCAGGTCGTGATATAAAAGCAGTGCATGGTGATGTTACAGCGCTATTATTATGTGGTTTGTTGGATAAGTCTGACAATGGCAAGGTGATATTTCCTTATGATTCGGTGCATGTTGATTTTATGTTGCATGCGGCTTAAGCAACAAATAAAAACACGCTTATGTGAAGTTGGTGTTTAAATAATTTAAAGATAGTTCACCTCTACCTGGCGCATGGCGGGGTTTGTAATCGCGCGAATCAGACTTTAAAAGCGATTAAATCCTTCATAGATACCGACCGACATCAAACACGTTTAGGTACCTTCACTTAAATCGTTAAACAAACGAGAGCTTAAGTTGTTCCTAACTGTCATTGGGTAAGTTACCAAGGCAATATTCCCTTTGCAGATTTGCATTATGAACAAGCTGATTGTGGTTTATTTGCTTCCTGTTGTGAAAATAGGCCCATTATTTTATTAGAAACCATGGCTTCGGGTTTGCCAATTGCCTGTTCTAATAAAGGCCCCATGCCTGAAATGTTGGGCGATGCGGGTGTGTAGCGTGACGCTGGAGCGTGTAGCAATACTATTCGCACGACGCTAAAACGATAAAATATTTTGCTTTATGCTTTATGCGATAAAAGATAAAAGATAAAAGATAAAATGCTTTTTAAGCAATTTATTGCAGAAGATATTATCCTCACAATTGGATTACCTGTACCCTTTGATTTAAAGGTAAATAAAGTAATGCCTAAGTTATACGAATATTTTGGCCTGATCATCATGTTCTACTGCAATGAACATGAACCCATACATGTACATGGTAAATGCCAAGGGCGCGAATCCCGGGCCGAAATTATTTTGATTAACGGATTGATCCATGAAATTTGTTATACCAGTGTCGCGGGACGTGTTCCGCTTGAAGTTAATGAGATGAGGTTTTTTCAGGAACTAGTTAGTTGCAAAGCTGATGAAATAATCACTAAATGGATAGATTTTTTTGTTTTGCATAAATCCATCACACCTGAACGTATTAATCGGAGGCTTAAATGAACAGCACCCCCATCAATATTATTTCCGCAATACAAATCGGGGAATACTGCATTAGACTGGTTTTTGATGATAATACTTTACAGGATGTCAATTTTAAGTCATTTCTGATGCATTCACATCATCCCGATATTCGCAACTACATTAATCCTGAGAATTTTGCCAGATTTAGAGTGGAATATGGTGAGCTGGTTTGGGGGGATTATGAGCTTTGCTTCCCTATAATTGACCTATATCGAAATACAATTGATCATGATTAATCAATAACTGTTGCAGCATAAATTAATCGATGAGGTCGATTGATTTTAAATTGAGCTGACTTCCTGTCGCCGGCTCTACTCGCTGCGCTAACTTTACTAACTGTAATTGAACATTCTCCTTAAACATTCCTTCTCCCAATACCAAAGACTTATTGGTGGCATTTCTAATATCATTTATGTTGGCTTCAGTATTCGGGCGTTTGTATTTTGCTGATATCGACGCTGGAGCCTGGGAACGATAGTCTCCCGAGAAATAAAATCAATTAATTATTTTTTAATCACACAGCTCTATTTACCTGGTCGCACTAGGCAGATACGTCATTTGAATTTATCATACCCTCAGCCATCCACCCCATAGGATCTTATTAATGTTTAAAAACAAAACCCTTTTAATCACTGGCGGTACCGGTTCTTTTGGTAATGCGGTGCTGGATCAGTTTTTGGATTCTGATATTGCTGAAATCAGAATCTTTAGCCGTGATGAAAAAAAGCAACACGATATGCGCGTGCTTTATAACAACGACAAAATCAAGTTTTATATTGGTGATGTACGGTCGTTTGATAGTATTGATACGGCGCTGTGTGGGGTGGATTATGTGTTTAGTGCGGCGGCGTTAAAACAAGTACCTTCTTGTGAGTTTTATCCCCTTGAAGCGGTTAAAACCAATATTATGGGTACGGAAAACACGCTAAAAGCCGCGATAAAAAATAAGGTACAAAATGTTATTGTGTTAAGCACCGATAAGGCTGTTTACCCCATTAACGCCATGGGCATGAGCAAGGCTTTGATGGAAAAAGTAACGGTCGCTACCTCCCGTAATGTGCCGGTAGGGGGCACAACAATGTGTAATACCCGTTATGGTAATGTGATGGCGTCTAGGGGCTCGGTTATTCCGTTATTTGTTGAGCAGATTAAAACCGGTAAACCGTTAACGATTACCGATCCGGATATGACTCGCTTCATGATGTCCTTACCCGATGCAGTCGAGTTGGTTTTGTTTGCGTTTAAACACGGTGCCCAAGGTGATACTTTTGTACAAAAAGCGCCAGCAGCGACGGTGTTGACGTTAACCTTGGCGTTAAAGCAGATTTTTAATGCGAGTAATGAAGTGCGTATTTTGGGTACCCGCCATGGTGAGAAAAAGCACGAGGCCTTGTTAAGCCGTGAGGAGTATTTAAAAGCTGAAGATTTGGGTGGATACTTTAGAGTCGCTGCCGATAATCGGGATTTAAATTACGGTATGTATTATGACCAAGGTGAAAAAGAATTGTCTGAAGAGGTGGACTACACCTCCGAAAATACCGAGCGTTTGGATGTGGCCGGTATGGTGGAGCTGTTAATGAAGTTGGATTATATTAAGGAAGCGCTTAAGGGTTGAGGGTGTTTTTGTTATTATCGTTGTTTATGTTTATGTTTATTTTATCGTTTCCACGCTCCGAATTATCGTTCCACGCTCCAGCGTGGGAACGCGGCAGGCAACGCTCCAGCGTTGCGAGATGCAGTCACTAAAACACAATAATCTATATGGGCAGAAGTCGTTTTAGCATCACCGAAGCCGATAAACCACACTTTATGACGTGTACAGTAGTTGAATGGCTACCGGTTTTTACGCGCCCGGATACGGTACAAATGCTATTGGATTGTTGGGGTTTTCAAAGGCAGCAGGCTGGTTTACGGCTTTATGGGTATGTCGTTTTAGAAAATCATTTGCATTACATTGCGCAGGCGCAAGATTTAAATAAATGTGTAAGTAGTTTTAAGTCTTACACTGCTCGAAAAATTATTGATTATTTGCAGGCACATCATGCTGATCGCTTATTGGATAGATTACGTTTTGCTAAACGTGCACATAAATCAGATAGAGAGTATCAGTTTTGGCAAGAGGGTGTGCATCCCGAGCTTATATTTAGTGAGGCGATGATGCGCGAAAAGTTGGATTATATTCATAATAATCCGGTTAAGCGGGGTTATGTAAGTTTACCTGAGCATTGGCGCTATTCGAGTGCGGGGCATTATATGGGATTGCCGGGGTTGATTGATATTGATGCTTGGTGGTAATGTCGACGCTGGAGCGTCTTGGACTGCATTCCCACGCTGGAGCGTGGGAACGATAATATGTGCTGATGTCAATGCTGGAGCGTCTTGGACTGCATTCCTACGTTGGAGTGTGGGAACGATAATATGCTGAATGTCGACGCCAAGATAATCGTTCCCACGCTCCGGCGTGGGAATGCAGCCAGCAACGCTCCAGCGTTGCGTGAGGCTACAGTTAGGTTAGATACTATTTACAAGGATATGCATGAAAGTTTTAATTACCGGCGCAGAAGGCTTTATTGCCCAAAACCTGATTGTAAGGCTTAAAGAATTAGCGGATTTTGAGGTAGTTACTTTTTCCAGGCTTGAGTCTATCGAGCAGTTGCCGCTATTAGTCGCTGATATAGATGCAATAGTGCATTTGGCCGGAGTTAATCGCCCACCTACACCTGAAGAATTTATCTCTGGAAACACCGGGTTAACTGAACATTTATGTAACGCTCTCTTGTCATCCAACCGGACTATTCCGGTTATTTTTTCTTCATCGACTCAAGCCGCTTTAGATAATGTCTACGGTAAAAGTAAATTAAACGCTGAATTGGTTTTGCGTGCTTATGCCGCTAAATCCGGCGCTGCAGTTTATATTTATCGCTTACCCAATGTGTTTGGTAAATGGAGCAAGCCTAACTATAATTCGGCAGTCGCTACTTTTTGCCATAATATTGCCAATGGTTTACCAATACAGATCAATGATGCTAATGCAGCGTTGTCGTTAGTTTATGTGGATGATGTAGTGGATGCGTTTGTGGGTGTTTTAACCAACAAACAGGAATTCCACACAGCTGAGTTTTGCAATGTACCGGTGCAATATCAAACAACAGTAGGCCAGCTAGCCCAGCAGTTGCAAGCATTTCGCGATAGTCGTAATACATTGATTACCGAACAAGTCGGCACCGGTTTGGCTCGCGCGCTGTATTCAACTTACATGAGTTATCTATTACCGAAGGCTTTTGCTTATCAAGTACCCAAGTTTGATGATCCACGCGGGGTTTTTGTGGAAATGGTCAAAACTAAAGACTCAGGGCAGTTTTCTTATTTTACCGCGCATCCTGGTATAACCCGTGGCGGTCATTATCATCATGCTAAGACTGAGAAGTTTTTGGTGATTAAAGGCCAGGCCCGTTTTGGTTTTCGGCATATTTTAACGGATGAAACGTTTACACTGTTAACCTCTGGTGATTTACCTACAGTTGTAGAAACCATTCCCGGTTGGTCACATGATATTACTAATATAGGTGATGATGAAATGATCGTGATGCTATGGGCTAATGAGATTTTTGATCGCAACCGTCCTGATACGATTGCAAGTAAGGTGATACATTCATGAAAAAGCTAAAAGTGATGACGGTTGTCGGTACTCGTCCGGAGATTATCAGGCTGTCTGCCGTGTTAAAAAAACTGGATGCGACTGAAAGTATTCAGCATATTTTGGTACATACAGGCCAAAATTACGATTATGAGTTAAACGAAATATTTTTTAAGGATTTTGGTCTTAGAAAGCCGGATTATTTTCTAAATGCCGCAGGTAAAAATGCCGCAGAGACGATAGGCAATATTTTAATTAATGTCGATCCTTTATTGGAAGCAGAACAACCGGATGCTTTTTTGGTGCTGGGTGATACCAATAGTTGCCTTTGTGCGATTCCTGCCAAAAAACGTCAAATCCCCATTTTCCATATGGAAGCGGGTAATCGGTGTTTTGATCAGCGAGTGCCCGAGGAAACCAATCGCAAGATTGTCGACCATATCAGTGATGTTAATTTAACCTACAGTGATATTGCCAGGGAGTATTTGTTAAGAGAAGGCTTGCCGGCGGATCGGATTATTAAAACCGGTAGCCCGATGTTTGAGGTGATACAATCTCGCCTGGAAAAAATTAAGGCCTCGTCAGTGCTTGATGAACTGGGTCTTAAAAAAGATGGCTATTTTGTAGTATCTGCTCACCGGGAAGAAAATATCAGTTCTGATCGCAACTTTTTTGCTTTAATCGATACTTTAAATGCGATGGCTGATTTATACAAATTGCCTATTATTATTTCCACGCATCCGCGCACCCGTAACAAGATTGATCAACACGGCATTGTGTTTAATCCGTTAATTAAGTTAATGAAGCCTTTAGGGTTTATTGATTATGTTAAGTTGCAACTGGAAGCAAAAGCGGTGTTGTCAGATAGTGGAACAATTTCTGAAGAGTCGTCCATTTTAAACTTCCCTGCACTTAATATCCGTGAAGCGCATGAGCGGCCAGAGGCCATGGAAGAGGCCGCTGTCATGATGGTGGGCTTAAATAAAGACCGCATTTTGCAGGGCTTAAAGGTCTTGGAATCTCAGGCAGGAAGTACCGAGCGGGTGACTAGGCCGGTCGGTGATTATTCTATGCCGAATGTGTCTGACAAGGTGGTACGGATTATTCTTTCTTATACCGATTATATTAATCGTGTGGTTTGGCAAAAGTATTGATCTGATGAATATTTGCCTGATTATTGATGACTATTTACCCGACAGTATAAAAGTCGGTGCCAAGATGATGCATGAGTTGGCGATTGAGTTTGTCTCTCGTGGCCATAATGTGACGGTGATTACGCCTGCCCCTGGCTTGGCTGAACAGTTTGCCATAGGGCAATTGGATGGGGTTACAATTTGCCGTTTTCGCTCCGGCGAGATCAAGAACGTATCTAAAATAAAACGGGCTATTAATGAAACGTTGTTGTCTTATCATGCCTGGTGGGCTTTTAAGCGATATTTTAAGGCGCATCCGCACGAGTTAATTGTTTTTTATTCGCCAAGTATTTTTTGGGGGCGCTTGGTCAGTCGTTTAAAAAATTTGTGGGGCGCTAACAGTTATTTGGTGTTACGGGATTTTTTTCCGCAGTGGGTAATAGATAATGGTCTGTTGTCAGCTACTTCGCCAATTACATGTTATTTTAGATTTTTTGAAGCCTTAAGTTACCGTGCAGCGGATACGATTGGTATTCAATCGCCCAAAAATATAGCGTTGTTTTCTGCGACCAGTACGGTTAAAAAGCCGTTGGCACTGTTGTATAACTGGGCGGCTAATGAACCGGTGCTAGCGGATTCAAGTGAGTATCGTAAGGCTTTGGGGTTAGAAAATAAGGTCATCTATTTTTATGGCGGTAATATTGGTCATGCCCAAGATATGATGAATATTGTGCGCCTTGCTATAGCCATGCGCACCGAAGACAGTGCACATTTTGTGTTAGTCGGTGCGGGGGATGAAGTGGAAATGGTGCGTGCTGCAATGACAGGTCATCATCTATCTAATATGACTTTATTGCCTTCCGTTAGCCAAGAAGTGTTTAAAGATATGTTGGCTGAGTTTGATGTGGGTTTATTTAGCTTGCATCCTGATCATACGACCCATAATTTCCCCGGTAAGTTATTGGGTTATATGGTGCAAGCAAAGCCTATTTTAGGCAGCATTAATCCTGATAATGATTTACAATCGGTGGTAGAGCAGGCAAACGCGGGCTTTGTATCGGTAAATGGTGATGATGCAGCTTTGCTGAAAAATGCTTTGCGTTTACTGCATGATGGTGCTTTACGAGAAGCCATGGGTGGGTGTTCCAAGCAACTTTTATCAGATGTTTTTTCTGTGCAGGCTGCAGCGGATTGTATTTTGAGGGCAGCTATATAATTAAGGGTGGGGCGTATCACTTATATTGAGTGGGTATAAAAAATCAAATATCAGGTATTTTACCCGAAACATGGGGTCAGGTCTTTAAATTTGAGTGTCATGTTGGGTTATGCTATCGCTAATCCGACTTACAAGGCTTGAAGTTTGAAAAACAAACTGCTCCAGAAGAAACTTGTGGGTGGTTTTTTATGTCTGCTGAGTTTTTATACCGACATGTACCCAAAGCCTTAATCGAGCGGCCTAAAATGGGTTTTGGCGTGCCGATTGATGCGTGGTTGCGCGGTCCGTTGCGCGATTGGAAGGGCAGTACGGAAATTGTTAATCCTCGATTCCGCTACGTTAAATCGAGGTTTTACGGAGCTACAACTCACCATGCTTTTTAGAGTGTGCAAATAATTTTTTTTAATGCGTCAGTGGATAATGCAGGTCTAGGGGGGTAAAAATAACATCTGCTCTGTACAATATGATGATACATTATCTATTCGCTAATCTACCCTACGCAATTCATTAAGGTATAACTATGTATGCAATAGAGTTTGAAGCTAAAATTCATAATGGAATTGTTGAAATACCTAAAATATTTAACAAGCTTTATACAAGCAAAAGGGCAAAAATCATTATCATGGTTGAGGATGATTCAGTTGTTATGCCCTTAAAACAGCCTGATTTTATTGAGACACTTTCTACACACCCTCGTCATATAGACCCAACCTTTGGCTTTCTTTCTCGAGATCAGGCTAATGAGCGCTAAGTGTTTTATTGACTCCAATATTTTTTTATGCTTTTTGCGATAAGATGGGTTCTAAGCAAGTTATTGTGAAAGATATCATTCTTAATGGCACGCCAATGATTTCTGTACAAGTTATCAACGAAGTCAGTAACAATTTACTTAAGAAACTCCACGTTACATGAACACGAAATAAATTCTTTTATAGTAAATTGCTACGAACGTTACTCTGTTGTAAATATCTTGCAAGAAACATTTATTACTGCTTCACAACTTAGAATTAAACATCAATTCTCTTACTATGATTCCATCATAGTTGCATCAGCTTTGATAAATCAATGTGAAGTACTTTATACAGAAGATATGCAGCATGGCAAACTTATTGCTAGCTCTTTGAAAATAATTAATCCATTTAATGATAGCAACTAACTTCGATGTAAAGCTGTGGAATCGATTATTTTATTATCGTTCACACTTCAGTTTGGGAATGCATCCGAGACGCTCCAGCGTCGCGACCACAAGCTATAACAGTAAAAGATAATTATGGGTAGAAGCCGTTACGGTATTGCCGAACCCGATAGGCCACACTTTATGACATATACGGTGGTGGAACGACTGCATTTTACCAAACAAACGCATAAAGAGGATCGAGTATATCAGCTCTGACAAGAGGGTGTGCATCCAGAGCTGAAATTTAGTGAGGCGATGATGCACGAGAAATTAAACTATATTCATATTAATCCGGTAAAGCGGGGTTATGTAAGTTTACCGGAGCATTGGCGTTATTCTAGTGCTGGCCATTATATGGGCTTGTCGGGGTTAATTGATATAGATTCTTGGTGATTGACGCTGGAGCGTCTGGGCCTGTATTCCCACGCTGGAGCGTGGGAACAATAAATGAATAGGGTGTTTTTTATGATGACTAAAAAGCTAATAACATTTGACTGGGCCATTAAACGCTTATTGCGCAGCAAGGCCAATTTTGGCATTTTAGAAGGTTTTTTGACCGAGTTGCTTAAAGAAGACATTACCATACTCGATGTATTGGAGAGCGAAGCCAATCAAGATCATCAGTTTGATAAATTCAATCGTGTTGATTTAAAAGTACGCAACAGTAAAGAAGAAATCATTATCATAGAAATACAATATGATCGGGAACTTGATTATTTACAGCGTATCTTTTATGCCGCAACAAAAACGGCCATAGAACACCTTAATCTAGGACAAGCCTATTCCAGCGTCATCAAAGTCATTTCCATCAATATCTTATACTTTGATTTGGGCAGCGGTGCAGACTACATCTATAAAGGCACTACCAATTTTATTGGTCTACATGATAATGATCGGCTTGAATTGACCGAAGAGCAGCAAGCCTTGTTTAAACATAGCTGTGTAGAAGCGCTATACCCTGAATTTTATTTAATAAAAATAAATCGCTTCAATGATATTGCCAAAGATACCCTGGATGAATGGATTTATTTTTTAAAAAACGAAGAAATAAAATCCAGCTTTACCGCAAAAGGTTTAAAAGAAGCCGAAGAGAAATTAAGTGTGATGAAATTACCGGAAGGGGAGCGTAAAGCCTACGAACAGTATCAAGAGGATTTACATTACCAGGCGAGCATGTTTGAATCCACCTACATTGCAGGATTTTACAAAGGTGAAGCTAAAGGCAAAGCAGAAGGCATAGATCAGGCAACAAAAGACATAGCTTTAAACTTGATAAACCAAGGGTTAGCGGTTGAGTCGATAGCGATGGCGACTGGCTTGCCGGAAACTGCGATTAAGCGGCTTTTGTAAGCTACAAAAGCAAGTAGCCTCGATGTAACGTAGTGGAATCGAGGTTTTCGGAGCTACAAGTTACGATACTTTCTAAAAGGTATGCTGATGGTGAATTACCGGCGCTGTTTGTTTCCGGTGGGACTTATTTCTTCACAGTTAGTTTACTGAGGCGGAATTTGCGGGAATTGGTTGAGTTGATTGATTTGATGCGGCTGTCTTTTCGTAAAACACTGGAGGCTAAATCTTTTCAGATAGACGCTATGGTGGCCATTGTGTCTAATTGCTTGTCGTGGTTATTTAGTGTCCGTAAAAATACTTTAAGCCATATAAATCGGACCTTAAAGACAAAACATAGTTATAGCCAAGTTAAAGATGCAATACAACAACCATGTAAACCTTTTAAGGGATAGCAGATGAGACTTTCAGTTCAAGAAAATGAGACGTTACGCAGAGTGCTATCAGAGGCTGATCCTTATGGACGTATTTACCTTTTTGGTTCCCGCGCTGATGATATAAAAAAAGGGGGCGATATTGATCTATTTTTTGAGCCTTCCATTACTCTGGATTTGAAACGTAAATTGGCACTTGAATATCGGTTGTCTGTGGAATGTGATACCAAGGTGGATTTATTGGTTAAAAATCCGGGAGAGCAGGAAAATGCAATGTTTGTAATTGCACGTAGTGGTGTCCCATTATGAGCAGAAAAGAAATGGAAGTTTTATTGAGCAATGTTGATGCGTGCTCTCAGCGTATTGGGAAGTTGGCGTATTCCTTGAATAAAAATCGGGTTCTTTTTCCCTTGAGTATCGAAACCGTCAGTCATCTTTCTGATGAGCAGGAAGAGTCTGTGGATGCCCTGATTTTGCGTTATTCACAATCGGTCGCGATGATTCAGGATCAGATATTCCGTGGAATTGCCTATGCCGAACAAGAGGATTTGAGTGATAAGTCTAATCGAGATAAGGTATTGTTAATGGAAAAGTTAGGGGCGATTCGTTCTGCGAATGACTTTGGCACAGCAGCTGTTTTACGGAATAAATTTGCACATCATTACCCTGAGGCAGTAACGAATAGAATCGCACGACTCAATCTGGTTGTGGAAGAAGCTGATTTTGTGATTGAAGTCTTCAAAGAGCTTTTAGCATTTATGAAGCGTAAAGGGTACTTGACTGATAGTGATCTGAATTTAAGCAAGTAGCCTCGATGAAAAGAAACGGAATCGAGGATAATTCAGGTTACTTTCGAGGCTGACGATTTGACTAGTCATATTGATTGCATTCATTTTAACCCGGTCAACATGGCTTGGTGGAAGGTGTGTTAGATTGGCCTTATTCGTCGTTTCATCGCTATGTTCGAGAAGGTATATTACCGTCAAGTTGGGCGGGTGGAATTTTTGACGATATGGCATTGGGATGGTCTGGTTTCCAAGGTTGTCATCCTCGATTCCGCGTTGCTCCATCGAGGCTTTGATAAGAAAATAGAAATAGGGTGTCGCTCATTTTGTTTACGAGACACATATGGCAAAAATACTGCCCTATGTGTCTCATGTGTTTAGTTTCGAAAACTGGTGGTTTGGTTTGGTTTTGGTTAATTTAAACGCCGACAGCAATACTGATGACATCACTCCAATGCCCGACGGGTTCATCATGTACCCGGTAAATGGCTTTATATTTCCAAATTGCCCCACTGCCCGCAGCGGGTAGTGGGGTGGCATCATTGGTATTGGGTTCCGTATCGATGGCAAGTAATACAAAATTGTTGCCATCGGTTCTGTCTACCCATATTTCTATTGTGCC
>CAILCX010000121.1 GCA_903832775.1 uncultured Methylobacter sp.
AATCGCTATAACTATGTGAAGATCTAGGTCGGCTCAATGCTTCTAGTATAAGGGCCGACCAAGGAGATGACACTGCAACTTCACATAGTTTGGATCTACACATAGGGGTCGCTATGTTAATCTACACATAGCGACCCAAACCAGCCATACGGATATGGATTTAAGCTTCCCGATACCAGTCATTGGTAATGCGGCAATCGTGACACAGGCTAGGGCAGCCATCTATGATCCGATTCAGGATATTTCTAAAATACGTTTACAGATGATTCTCGTGTAAGTGGAGGTCACTTTCAGTCAGTTTGCCCAGAAAAAACTAAAAAACAGGTTGCATATAATAGAGTTGCGAACTATAGTTCGCTATGGCAGCAATTCTAGGAGAGCGGAGCCGTGACAGACGCAACAACGCCAAAGCGGGTGCTGGTTTATGGCCGTGATAACGAGAAAGAACCTTTTACCGAGTGGCTTTACGGATTGCGGGATATTATGGGGCGAAAACGCATCCTGGCCCGCGTTTCCCGCCTGCAACAAGGCAACTATGGGGATTGTGAGCCGGTCGGGGAGGGTGTTAGCGAGCTGCGATTATTTTTCGGTCCCGGCTACAGGGTTTATTTTGGGGAGCATGACAACGAGATCGTTGTGCTGCTGTGCGGCGGCGATAAAGACAGCCAAAGCAAAGATATTCAACAGGCGAAAGCCTATTGGCAGGAGTATTTAAGCCATGAACAACTATAGAACGATCGGTGAGGTTGAAGAGGACTACCTTCGCACTCATCCCGAAGAAGTGGACGATTATATCGCCGTCCTTTTTGATGAATATGCCGAAAGCGGCGATACCGCTTCGCTGATGACGTCATTGCGCGTGGTGAGTCGGGTAAAAGGGGTAAGTCGGATCGCCGAAGACTCCGGCCTCAGCCGTAAGGGTGTGCAGAAAGCCCTTTCGGAGAACGGCAACCCTCAATTTGGCAACGTGAACGCCATTATGCATGCCATGGGCTACCGTCTAACTCCGCAAAAACTGTCCTCATCGACACACGCTCCAGAGTGACGTACTTTGCTCAGTTCGCCAAAAGTGTCACTGTGGTGACACAAACTTATCCAAGTCGAAAACTACTGTAGGAGAGTAAAAGTATCATCGGGGTCTGGAGTTCAAATGTACTAATAGTAACGCCGGCAACTAAAGTAAGTTGATATTTATGAGTTAAAATTGCGAACTACGAATTCCCGGTAACGCCCCAAAGTTGTCATTGAACTCTTCTAATACGCTGCTCTAGACCGGACAGTCATGACGCCCAGCAAACGCTCCCACAATTATTGTTCAAACTGGATTTATGAATATCAGCACACAAAAGTAAAACAGTGTGTCGATTCATACTGGCCGTGCAGTGGATCTAAATGTTAAGTTGAAATCCGAGATGCAGTATTTAGGTAAAAGCTTACAACCTGTAATGCTTATGTAATAATATGCTTTTAAAATGAAGGTCTATGAGTCGGCTTGAAAAATACCACCGAATGAAGATTTAAATTTGTAAAAACCATTATATATTCGCTTACATTCTGCTTTCATGGGAGTAGTTACTTTAATTGATAGATTTACAACCCTCTAAGGCTTGACTCAAAATAAGGCCGATCTAAGTCCCGATGCTTATGCAGCCAAAATAGTCTCTTAGCAAGTGCCAGTAAAATCATGTGAATTTCAGGTTACTATAGATTATGTCATTCCTACACACGGAACTTAAAAATATCCTCCATGACAAGCTTTTAACGGTTCATTTTTTGCCCATTGTATCTTTGCCACAAAAGAATATCATGGGAAATTTAGCCGTAATCAACGGCCTATCCGATGGTCTGCTGCACGGTTTAAATAACTTATTGGTTACAGCTGAATACTTTGACTTAAGTGTAAAATTCGAACAGACTCGCCAAGAAGCTATTTTCTCAAGCTACGCTAGCTTTAATGTCGAAAAAAAGCTGTTTGTAAACGTAAACCCTGCTGTGCTGGCACATCCAGACTTTAAGAAAAAGGAAATACTTAAATGTCTGGATCAATATGATATTGATCCAGACACTATCGTCATTGAATTAACCAAGCTCAATCCTGCAGACAATTTTAAAATATTACGGGAAGCCGCAAACCTATACAGAATGTTGGGCTTTGACATTGCGATTAACAATTTAGGAACAAGTAAAGCAGGATTAAAGCTCTGGTCAGAATTACAGCCCACCTATGTAAAAATGGACAGGCATTTTATACATGGCATTCATAACGACTCGTTCAAACTTGAAGTAGTCCAGTCTGTACAAGCCATTGCAGGATCTTTCGATTGCATGATTATTGCTGAGGGAGTCGAATCAATAGATGAATTCAAAGTCGTAGAGAAAATTGGCATTAATTATGCCCAAGGTTCTTTTTTTGCTGAACCAACAGCGATGCCTTTAATGAAGATTGACAAGGCCTTATTTATTACCGGTAATGATCACGATGTATGTAACAAAATAAAAGCTGCCCATATCACTAAGTTAATAGCGCCAATTTGTTCTAAAACCCTTATCAGCGACGTCATGGACATGTTTCATCACAACATTGACTTAACTATCCTTCCTTTGATTGACGACAAAGTCGCCACTGGCATTGTTTTTCGCGAGCATTTTTTGTCTCAACTGTTTACCAGTCGTTTTGGCATAGAATTGTATGGCAAAAAAACAATACAAACGTTCATAGATAAACCTCCATTAAGTTTTGATGAAAATGTATCCATTGAGTTTATTAGCAAACAACTGACCTCAACAATGCGGATTGACCAGGCTTTTATTATTACTGATAACGGTGAATATGCCGGCATTGGAACGACGCTGGATTTGCTTGAAGAAATCACTAAACAGCAAATTAGAAATGCTAAACATGCAAACCCCTTAACGCTATTGCCAGGCAGCGTCCCTATTAATGATCGGATTAATCAATTATTGCAAGCCAAAATACCCTTTAGCTTCGGCTATTTTGATCTTGACCATTTCAAACCCTATAATGACGTTTATGGATACAGTGCGGGTGACGATATTATTAAAGCTGTCGCCGATATACTGGCCGAACACATTCCAGAGGACAGTGGTCTGGTCGGTCATATTGGGGGAGATGATTTTATCGTCATTTTCTTTGCCAATGACTGGGTAGCAAGCTGTGAACATATACTGGAAGCCTTTAAAAATACCGTTCCAAATTATTATAAAGATGAGGACATAAAAGCTGGCGGTATTAATACCGAAAATAGGACAGGAGAAAAATGTTTTTTCCCCTTGATATGCTTGTCTGTAGGACTAATTGATCCTATTTCAACCAGCAAGTGCCAATCGCATGTTGATCTGGCTGATTTGGCGTCCCAAGCGAAAAAACAGGCCAAAAAAATTGAAGGGAATAGTCTCTTTATTAATCAGCGCATAGCCTCCAGTAGCTTGAAAATCTAGCTTCAGCCTCTCTTGAAAGATAAATCGTGAAGCCCCGTAATTGCTTGCCTCTGCCGGTCTTGGGGGTCAATGAAAGCAAGAAACTAACGCCTTAATTTCCCTGGATTTTTTGGTACTTTAGCCGGTAACGGCTGCTGCCAAAAACATGTGATAAGGTTTCAGCATATCCAGCAGATTGCTTATATTACAAAACAAATTCGGTGATTTTTTTAATTTTCTGCCCCCCGTTTTCGGTAACTTCAACAAGCTTGTTCCACACAAAGTAATACCGATTAACTCGGCTGTATGCCATAATTTTCTGAGCGACAATAAGTGCCTCTATGTATGAGGTTGCAGGTATCTTGAACGATTTGCTCAAGTAAATCATTAATACCTTCACCTAAAAATAAAGTATTATTTTTAAAATAAGTAAATGAAATGACTGAAAATAAAGAAGTGACAATAAATGAACTTAGGCAATCAGCTATGGATGCATTGATATTATTCAAAGACGGAAAAATTAAAAAAAGCCAGTTGAACGCTATTACAGACCAACTTAAAGCTGATATGAAAATTATGAAAACTGGGCTAAAAGCTATGAAAGCAGAGTTAAAAGCGACTAAAGCAGTGAAGGATGAGATAAAAGCAACGAAATACGCAATTGCACAAAAAAAATTACTAGACAACGAAAACGAACAACACTAGGTTCAGAGTTGAAAATGAATGAAGAAACCAATTAAGGCAACTCAATGAATCCTGAACTACAACCACCTGAGCTTAGAGCCTGGCTTTGTCCAGTATGCGGATTAAAACGCAACATCGGAAATCATGCCAAGTGTTCAAAAATAACTCAACAAAAGGACCAGCAAGAACGAGCACGAAAAGCTGAAAAAGTATGCAAATAGGCAGCCTAAAATCACGATAAGTGATGGTAAATACAGAAAGTGTTGACGAGTACAAATATAACCATGGCGTATTAGGATTATAGCTATGCCAAAAATGAGTTGGTCTCCAGAAGTAATTGACCCAAGTGTATAAACGATAACGGAGATTTTGATATGCAAAATGAGAAAATCAACCCACAGATCAAGAAAATTAATCTACAAGTACTGACTAATATTTTAAAAGAATCAGAAAAAATATGTTCCTCAAATTACGGAGAAATGCAAGCTAATACTGTAATTCACCCAATTTTTGGGGAAATAACCGTGGTTAAAACAACAGGTGACAATGGATATTTATTTCATAATTAACGAATAGTGAAAAATTACCTGTTGTCGTCGAATCGTATGACAGCTTAAACGATTGTTTGTGTATCTATGACGGAGTTTACACACAAGCCAAATCAGTTGTTTCGAAATCTATCAGGGTTAGGAATTACATCTCCTAAGTGGACATATTTATGGAAAATCGCTTAAATGCTAGACCATCAGATTGTGAATTTCGACATCAATGGATTTTGGAAGCCGCCTATTATAAAGCCGAGACTAGATGTTTTGTATCAGGCTGTGAATTAGATGATTGGCTTTTTGCAGAGAATGAGTTTGTAATAATGCAGATTATGCGCTTTCAGGTCATTAGCAGTGAAGATGGTGGAATGAGCATTAGAGGTCTTCAGCGACTAGCAAAATCATTGGGAGTTGAAAATACAGAAGCGATGACACTGGTGGTTGAATTGATTCAGGCCATTCAGAAAGCAACCCATAATGACCCTTGCTTCAGTTCTGAACCAGAAAATCATTGCAACGCTACCGAGCCTTGTTTATGGAAATCTGAATGCAAGAAAATGATTGCAAAGTGGCTACCTTCAAACGGCTTGCATAGTTAGATATGACTTAGGGGTTCAAAAAAAATTGGAGCCGTCTGTAGAACCTGTTGTTCCATTAGTTTTTGGTGATGGTAAAAACTATCAGCGTACTCAAAAATCAAGAAAGTGGTTTAATCGTACAAAGGTGCTAGAAGAAATAAAATCAAGATATGGTCAAGATGAGGCAGATGAAATTGATTTCCAGTGCAAAATAGAAACAAAAACAGCAAAACGGCTTCATGTAAAACTATTTGATGCAAAAGAATAAACTTGCTGGTTAACGTAGAGGGTGTAAAAAAATCCGTGTAACTGCCTCTAATAATTAAAATTAGGCATCCTGTCCTGATACATAATCATAAACTGATTAATAGCGGGTTTCCAATCTCGTAATGGCATGGACCATTTTTTTGAGGCATTCTCTATA
>CAILCX010000122.1 GCA_903832775.1 uncultured Methylobacter sp.
ACGGCCAAAACCGGCCTGTCACGACTGGCAGCTTTATGGCGATGAATGTGGCAGAATGAAGTTCGGCAAGCGCACTATATTTTGCTACTGACATATGCGACAAGCAACTTATTGATTTCACGGACTTAAAAGCGAGTCGCAAAACTTACCATTTGTGCGATAGCAATGGCCGGTAGAGGAAATCATGCGGTACCGTCATGACAAAAGAACCGAAAAATACCGGGAACCTCTAAGTAACAGAATATTTTTAAATACAAACTAAATCAGGACGATTTTATGGCGAGTGTGAAGGCTGTATGTGGTATTGCTGGAGTGCTGAATCTGGCTATTTTTACTAAAGACATTCACTATGTTGATAGTAAAACCGTCATATAAGGCTGCTAGTCTAATCAGCTGAGTTACAAAACTTTTAATCCAAATGAAATTAACGCACTCAACCCTGTTGGGAATTAAAATTCTCATATCCATTATATTGGTAAGGAACGAGCACGAAATAACTTGAGCAAGTTTACATTTGAAAAGCACGGTACTAAAGGGATTAGCTTTTCAAGTTGCTCAACTTATTTCATGGCTCGGTGGCTTCGTTCAAGCTCAGTGAGCGGCACGCCCCTTACCTCAACGTTAGGCGTTTTTTTCAAGGAAAAGGTAAATTGTTATGAATAGTATTAAATTGTTATTCTTATTGATGATGCTCGCATCGTTTGCAACTGAAGCTGCATTAGTTTCAACGGTACATAAAGACACCAGTAATGCACTGGAGATTAGTTGGGAGTGGGATGGTGAGTCGCCTTCAGTAAGTAAACCAATTTTTTCTAATTGGTATAAGGAGGTAGAGCTAGTCATTGATTTATCGACTTCAGCTTCTGGATTTATCGGTCATCTAAATATTACAGATTCTACAAATCCGTTTTCAATTTTAGCGCCTTTACTAATACTCGGAGATTCTAGTACATACGGTACGTTGTCTGATCTTGACTTTACTTATTTAAGCGTAAATTATCACTTTTTATTTGATCGCAATATTGATCCCCTAAACTCAACCATTCAGCTTACAGCGGCAGTAGTTCCGATACCTAGTGCATTCTTATTATTTACATCTGTCATTCTACCGTTGTTAATAAAGTTAAAATATCATCGAAGAAAAACAGGGGGCAGTTATAACATTACAACATTGGCCTAACAAGTCGGTCAAAGGGACGCGCCGCCTGTTAGCGGTTTTGAAATTCAGTTTTTTACAAGGTTCGGCGGCTTTGTTAAAGCTCAGTTAGCAGTGCGCCCCTTACAGTAACGTTAGACAAAACAATCTCAGGAGAGAAAACATGAGCACAAAAAAATGATCAGTTTTACTATAAAGTACATAATATTGATTTGTGCTAGTATCGTATCAGTAAGTGCTAATGCCTCGTTTTTAGGCAATGATATTTTGTACGAATATATTTACCCAGATATTAACTCTAGTTTTGAGCATGCTATATTTACTGTTGGAGATGGAGTTGAGTATATTACTGGCACTTCTGGTCGAACAGTTATTGATCTAACAGCAAACACAATAACTATTGGGCCGAATCTTGGTATTGGCACTGGACAAAGTTTAGATTATTCGTTAAACGGCGGTTCAGCTCAATTTAATGGGTATCGATTTTCAGATGCAACAGGATTGTTCCCATCAATATTATCAGTAGATATTGATAAAACGACTACACTATCTGGATTTTCGTTAGATCGTATTTCATTTACTCAAAGTTCAATAGCGTTAAATTTAGGTAATCTCTATGCAGGTGCTAATGACCTACTTGTATTAAATGTTACATTTGTTCCACTTCCATCTTCAATTTGGTTGTTTAGTAGCATGATGATTAGTTTTTATGGCCTAACAAGTCGATCAAAGATGCGCGCCGTCCGTTGGCGGTTTTGAAATTCTGTTTTTATCAAGATTCGGTGGCTTCGCTTTAGCTCGTGTATAAGAAAAAACGGGTTCAATTCTAACATTCCAACATCGGATCATAGTTGGCTGACCCATTTTGTGTCAATATTAGCACTTTACCAATGACCGGTTTTGAGCAGTGAATTTATAAAGTTCAGCGGCCGGTTTGGGTCGATACCGAACGGAGACAGTCAATGCCTAATACAGCTTAGATAAGCTCTAATATTCTTATACGTTGAAAGTTACTATTTACTTCAAAAACTTTAAGAAAAATTAGCTAAAAAAATTTGTGGTGTGATTAAGTTAAGCGTCATCTGTTTACGCAATCAGACCAATTAGACGGAAGTACCTTTCTCCAAACACCCAACAGTCAAACATATATCTTATTAAATAGCTTTGCAATCTGAACGGTTTGGTTTTAAAAGGCAAGATAAAGACCATATTTATTCACGACAAAGGTGGCCATTGTGTTGCCTTTTTTGTTTCTGGCTTATAGACTGCTTATTTCTTTTGGGCTAAGCCAGATTCAAACTAAGCGCATTTATCCAGCACAGGGCTAATTTTAGTCTAGTAGGTTAAGTTGTAAGTTTGGTGCTTACTTAGAATAAATTAATTTTTTCTTGTGGCTTTGTCAGTAGCTAAGAAAATAAGTTTTAGTCTTGAATAATTTTTTGTAGCTTTAGAGTTGATGGCAAAGAGATGAGGTGTGGAATGTTGGGTTTCTTTTCGGCAGGTGTTGCGCATGTGTTTTATAGCCAACCATGCTCAAGAATACTTTAAATACACTTTCAAACATGACCCTGCCATGACCTGAAAATTTTAGGCATAAAAAAACCCTTAGATTCACACCTAAGGGCTTGATTTTATTGGAGCTGGCGATGGGAATCGAACCCGCGACCGGCTGATTACAAATCAGCTGCTCTACCGACTGAGCTACACCAGCAATAATGTCAGTATTATACACAATATTTTTGTTTTTCCTATACCCATTATGAATTATTTCGGTTTTCTTTTAACTTTGTTTTTAATGGTTGAATGAGGTTTTTTTGTAGTTCGTGCGTTGTCTAACCCTGTGTATTTAGTTTTAAAGCGTTGGGTTTTGTCGGGCGTATCAACCGTACCTTTGGGTTGAAAACTTGGAATTAAGTGTTGTTTGCCATTACCTATCAAATCGGCGCGGTTCATTGCTATTAGGGCTTCGCGTAATAAGGGCCAATTCTTGGGGTCGTGATAACGTAAAAATGCTTTGTGTAAGCGGCGC
This sequence comes from uncultured Methylobacter sp., assembly GCA_903832775.1. Taxonomy (GTDB): domain Bacteria; phylum Pseudomonadota; class Gammaproteobacteria; order Methylococcales; family Methylomonadaceae; genus Methylobacter_A. Next base: position 3,186 of record CAILCX010000122.1, read on the forward strand.
TGTTTAAAACTTTTAGGTATGTCAATGTCATCAGCTTTTCTGCTGACTTTACGTAAGGTGTCTTTGCCGGAGTGATACATGGCGGTGGCTATAGACATTGGGGAAGGCAAAAAAGCCTGTACCTGATCAGCTCTAAAACCATTTCGTTTTAGCCATAAGGCAAGATTTAGCATGTCGTTATCGGTAGTGCCAGGATGCGCGGCGATAAAGTACGGAATCAGATATTGCTCTTTGCCTGCTTCTTTTGAATATTGGTCAAACATTTCTTTGAAGCGGTCATAGCTGCCCATGCCGGGCTTCATCATTTTAGATAAAACACCTTGCTCGGTATGTTCTGGGGCAATTTTAAGATAGCCTCCCACATGGTGGGTGACCAGCTCTTTAACATATTCCGGTGATTCTACGGCTAAGTCGTAACGTAAGCCGGAGGCGATGAAGATTTTTTTTATGCCGGGCAAGGCGCGAGCTCTGCGGTACAGTTTAATCAGCGGGGTGTGATCAGTATTCAGATTGGGGCAAATTCCCGGATAAACGCAGGAGGGCAAGCGGCAAGAGGACTCTATTTTAGGATCTTTACATGCCAGTCGGTACATGTTGGCTGTAGGACCACCCAAATCAGAAATATGGCCAGTAAAGTTTGGCGAGGTGTCGCGGATTGCTTCGATTTCTTTGATGATGGAATCTTCAGACCGACTTTGAATGATACGTCCTTCATGTTCGGTGATCGAGCAGAAAGTACAACCGCCAAAACAGCCACGCATGATATTGACCGAATGTTGGATCATCTCAAAAGCAGGTACGTTGGCTTTGCCGTATTCTTTGTGTGGCACGCGAGAGTAAGGAAGATCAAATACGCCATCCATTTCTTTGGTGGAAAGCGGAATGGGTGGAGGGTTAATCCATAGTTGTCTGGTGCCGTGCAGTTGAATTAGGGCACGGGCATTGCCGGGATTGGTTTCGCCATGCATGACACGGGAGGCATGGGCGTACAAAATCGGATCATCTTTTACCACTTCATAAGCAGGCAAGCGAATAACGGTTTGTGCGCGTCGGTTCCTGAGCAACAGTTTATCAAACTGAATTACTTTTTGACCTGTATCGGTAGATTCAGGTTTTTTATCGCAAGCAGGTTGCTTTTGATAAGGATCGATAGGCACCAATGCGACGCCAGGTTTATCTATATCGGTGGAGTCTTTAACGGCCCAGCCTTCGGGGATTTGTTTGACGAAATGGGCTGTGCCGCGTATGCCTTTAAGGTCTGCAATGCTTTCACCGTTGGCTAGGCGATGGGCGATTTCCACAATTTGGCGCTCGGCATTGCCGTAAACTAACAGGTCTGCTTTGGAATCAAGCAGTACCGATTTTCTAACCTTATCTGACCAGTAATCATAATGTGCTATGCGTCGTAAACTGGCCTCAATACCGCCTATGATAATTGGCACTTCTTTGAAGGCTTCCCGACAGCGGTGCGAGTAGACATTGACTGCGCGGTCAGGGCGTTTGCCCGCAGCACCGTCAGGTGTGTAGGCATCGTTGGAGCGAATTTTTTTATCCGAGGTATAGCGATTGACCATGGAGTCCATATTGCCTCCGGTCACGCCAAAAAACAGGTTGGGACGACCCAGTTTTCCGAAATCTTTGGCGCTGGTCCAGTCAGGTTGCGAAATGATACCGACTCTAAAACCTTGTGCTTCCAGTAAACGACCAATCAGCGCCATGCCAAAACTGGGGTGATCAATATAAGCATCACCTGTTACAAGAATTACATCGCAGCTATCCCAGCCAAGTTCGTCCATTTCAGACCTGCTCATAGGCAATTCTGGAGCGACACCAAAGCGTTGCGCCCAGTATTTACGGTAGCTAAAAAGGTTGGGTTCGGTTTGTAAGGCGATAGGCATTAGGGTTTTATTGAGTTGTTAATGACGCTGGAGTTATGTTTAAAAATTTCTTTTAAATAAGAAATAAAGTCAATCTGGTACAGTTGTTCAAGAATAATGGCTCGGGTTCTCAGGTCTTTCATTGAATGAAGTGGTGCTTTATCATTAAAGGCCAAGCCAATAATATTACCTCGGCCTTTAACGGGTAGAAACAGTATTCTCCAATTAAAAGTATGGCCTAGCCATAGGGAAACCTGTTGGAATAAGGGTCTGTTTATGCCTCCCCAAAGATTAATAACCAGCATGCCGTCTTTTTTCAGTAAGATCTTGCAAGCATCAAAAAATGCATGATTGCAAATCGATGATGCCATGCCTTCGTGGTCAAACGCATCAATAAACATCAGGCTGTATTGCTCAGCTTGGCTCTCAGTACGTTGCCGTACATATTTTGCTCCATCATCAATGATAACTTTCAAGCGTGGGTCAAGCGGTAAGCCAAAATGACTGCGTGCGATTTTGACTACGCTACTTCGGTATTCTACCGCTTTCAAACGGCATTCCGGAAAATGATGCAATAAATGCTTGGTTAAGGAGCCGCCACCCAAACCGATAATCAACGCTTCTTCATCAAGAGTCGGTTTGAATAGGAGCCAACAGGTCATTGCTCGAACATAGTCCAACTGCAGTTTATCGGGTTCCGCAAGTAGCATGCTGCTCTGGCGGGGAGATGATCCAAAATGCAGGGATCTTATGCCAGCAGTCTCGATAACTTCCAAAATACCGTCATCATCGTGGCTTTCGTGGATGACTCGGCCTTCATATCTGTACATTGAAACGGTAAGTTATTAAAAAATATTAGGTTAGTATTGTAACAAAGAGTAGGAATGAGCTTGACTCTTAAAATGCAAAATTAAGGTTTTTCGAACATTTCAACCTTGCGGGAGTGATGCTAGGTCGCGACTAGGTTTTTTAGTCGCGATGCAGGTGTCGTTGCCTAGACCAACTTGAAATGATTAAAACAACCCGGTAATTTTGCCGTCATTATCAATATCAATTTTTTCTGCTGCAGGTACTTTAGGCAGGCCTGGCATGGTCATCATATCGCCTGCAATTGCTACAATAAATCCGGCACCGTTTGCTAGGCGAACATCGCGAATTTCAACAACATGACCCAAAGGAGCTCCTTTTGAGTTTGGGTTGGTTGAAAATGACATTTGTGTTTTTGCAATGCAGACAGGGAACTTACCGTAATCGGCATCCCAAATAGCCAATTGAGCTTTAACTTTGGGATTGGCAGTGATGCTGGCCGCACCGTAAAGCTTGGTGGCAATGGCTTCTATTTTATTCCAGAGACTAAGCTTTTCGTCGTAGACGAAGCTGAAATCAGGTTCACGGTTATCAACGATGTCGCTGACTACGTTGGCCAGTTCTTCAGCACCGGTACCACCTTCCGCCCAATGTTTGGAAACTACACAACTGGCGCCCAAAGTTGCACATTTTTGCTGGAGCAGGGCAATTTCAGCGTCAGTATCAAAGGTGAAGTGGTTGATGCATACAACACAAGGTAGATTGTAATGGTGAGTAATATTGTGAAAATGGCGCTCAAGATTGGCAAAACCTTGATCAAGTGCAATTAGATTTTCAGTATTTAAAGCTTCTTTGGCCACACCGCCATGGAATTTTAATGCTCTGATGGTGGCAACTAAAACCACGGCAGTAGGTTTTAAGCCAGACATACGACATTTAATGTCGAGAAATTTTTCAGCACCCAGATCAGCTCCGAATCCTGCTTCTGTTATTACATAATCGGCGAGCTTAAGCGCGGTTTTTGTGGCCGTTACGGTGTTGCAGCCATGAGCGATATTGGCAAACGGCCCGCCATGAATGATCGCGATATTGTTTTCCAGTGTTTGCACAAAATTGGGTTTGATCGCGTCTTTTAACAAAGCTGCCATGGAGCCTTGAGCATTAAGGTCTCGGGCATAAACCGGCGTAATTCTGTCCGATTTGTAGCCAATGACGATTCGTCCCAAGCGAGCTTTAAGATCTTCTCTATTAGTTGCCAGACATAATATCGCCATAACTTCGGAAGCGACCACAATGTCATAACCGTCTTCTCTTATATAGCCATTGGCAGGACCGCCCATGCCGACCACAATGTGTCGTAATGCGCGGTCGTTCATATCGACGACACGTTTCCACTGGATTCGCCTTGGATCAATATCCAGCTCATTTCCATGATTAATATGATTGTCAATTAATGCCGATAGCAGATTATGTGCTATGCCGATTGCATGAAAGTCACCGGTAAAATGCAGATTGATGTCTTCCATAGGCACAACTTGTGAATAACCGCCACCCGCCGCGCCACCTTTCATGCCAAAGCAAGGACCCAAGGAAGGTTCGCGTAGGCAGATCATGGTTTTTTTGCCTAAACGGTTCATTGCATCGCCCAGACCTACAGTTGTTGTGGTTTTGCCTTCGCCGGCGGGTGTCGGGCTGATTGCGGTAACCAGTATCAGTTTGCCGTCTTGTTTATCGACCAGGCTATCGACATATTCAAGAGACATCTTGGCTTTGTAATGACCATAAGGATCAAGATGTTCGGCGTCGATATCGTATTGTTCTTTCATCAAGCCGATAATCGGTTTCATTTTGGCTTGTTGGGCGATTTCTATGTCTGACATGATTTTTTTAAAAATGAGTTGATTGGATTTTGGTTAGTGGTCATTTTTTAGTATTTGCAGAATAGCGCTTTCTAGTTCTGATAGGTATCTTTGCATTAATCACAACCTACAGAGCCCATTTGTTTTTGTGTGAAAAATATAGACATTAAATAATTAATAATGACTGTTATTGTGATCACAAGTAGAGATAATAAAAAGCCCTCTGTCAGAGTGATTATATAAGCTGAAAGGAACACAATTTTTCCAATTACGATTTCTACAATACCACTTGATACTATTCCCGCCACTAAATCTACAGATAAAAACGACATTTTTAGCTGAAATAGAGATTTAGCAATAAGACTGATTAAAAGAGCTTTTCTTAATTGGAGTTTTTTCAGGTTTAATAAATAGAGGTCAATCCTTTTATAAATAATAACAAATGTAAATACGCCGAAATTATTCCAACCCTGTCAATAATTTGCGGAAATTCCCTCGCCGAAAACGGGAAACTACCTGCGGCATTTAGCCAAACAAGCAGCGTCCATTTTAGCAATAGGATAAATTTCATTAACTATAAACCGGAAACCTGGCGCAAAGATTACTGACTTTTTCGCGCACTGTGGCAAGGACGCTTTCGTCTTCCATATTTTCCATGACATCGCACATCAAGCTTGCTATTTCAGTAACTTCAGCTTCCTTAAAGCCGCGTGTAGTGGGGGCTGGTGTGCCGACACGGATGCCGCTAGTGACAAAAGGTGATTCTGGGTCGTTAGGCACGGCGTTTTTGTTGACGGTAATGTGCGCTTTGCTTAATGCTGCATCGGCAGCTTTGCCGGTAATGCCTTTTGGAATCAGCGAAACCAGCATTAAATGATTGTCGGTGCCTTCAGAAACCACGTCAAAACCACGGCTTATAAATACAGATGCCATAGCTTTTGCATTTTTAATAACTTGTTGTTGGTAAATCCGAAACTCTGGTTCCATGGCTTCTTTAAAGGCAACGGCTTTAGCGGCAATAATGTGCATGGAAGGGCCGCCTTGGATGCCCGGAAAAATATTGGAATCGATTTTTTTCTCAATTTCAGGGTTGCTTTTACATAAAATCAGGCCACCGCGTGGGCCGCGTAGCGATTTGTGGGTAGTACTGGTAACAACGTCTGCAAAGGGTACAGGATTCGGATATAAACCTGCAGCGATTAAACCGGCGACATGGGCCATATCGACCACAAAATAAGCACCCACTTTATCGGCAATGTCGCGGAAGCGTTGCCAATCCCAAACTCTTGAATAAGCTGAAAAGCCTGCAATAATCATTTTTGGCTTGTGTTCGAGTGCAAGTGCTTCAACTTGCTCATAATTGATTTCTCCCGTTTCAGGATTTAAACCGTATTGAACCGCATTGTAAATTTTCCCTGAGAAATTAGGCTTGGCGCCATGTGTTAAGTGACCGCCATCAGCTAGGCTTAAGCCCATAATGGTATCACCGGGTTGAATCAAGGCCATGAAAACGGCCATATTAGCTTGAGAGCCAGAGTGAGCCTGAACATTGGCATAATCAGCGCCAAACAATGCTTTTGCACGATCGATCGCTAATTGTTCGACTTTATCTACGTACTCACAGCCGCCATAATAACGTTTGCCGGGATAACCTTCGGCATATTTGTTGGTTAACTGGGAGCCTTGTGCTTCCATAACGCGTGGGCTGGCGTAGTTTTCTGAGGCAATCAGTTCAATATGATCTTCTTGACGATTACGTTCTTCTTCCATCGCCTGGAATAAATCATCATCGAAGCCTTTGATAGTCATTGATTTTTTGAACATGGTTTTCTCCTGAAGTAAAATTTATTAAGGTTTGGGCTGAATTAACGCAATTTGCAGGTCTGCGACATTGGTGCCGGTTGCGCCGGTGTTGATTAAATCGTCAGATGCTTTTAAAGCGGTGTAAGAGTCATTGTTTTCGAGTAATTCGAGTGGCTTGAAACTGGCTTTAGTCATACGATTTAGCGTATTGGTATCAACGATGCCGCCGGCTGCATCAGTGGGGCCATCTCGACCGTCAGTGCCACCACTTAAAAATGCCCAGTTGCCTGATAAGTTCTGTTGTTCAGCGGCCAGTGCGAACGCTAGTGCCATTTCCTGATTGCGGCCACCGTGCCCGTTACCTTTTAAAGTGACCGTGGTTTCGCCACCGGCCAGTAGAGCTATTGGTTTGTTTTGTAGAGGTGATTTTAATCGCCTTTCGATACATTGGGTGACAAAAGCCGTCCCCGCCAATTTTGCCTCGCCACATAAATGGTCATTGTAAAGGATTGCTTCATAGCCCAGGCTATTTGCCGACTGGAGAGTCGCATTGAGACTGATGGTATTACTTCCAATCAAGGTATATTTGGTGGTTTTAAAAAGGTCATCGCCCGGTTTGGGAGTTTCCGGAAAGGCGCCCAACTTGCCTTGTTCAAGATGTTCTCGGACATTGTCGGGAACTTGATCCCAAACACCTTGGTCTTTAAATACCTCGATAGCCTCGGCATAAGTGCTGGCATCAGCGACGGTGGGGCCGCTGGCAATGGAGCTTAAATCATCGCCTAACACGTCAGATAAAATAAGCGCATGTAAGTGTGCAGGAAAAGCCAGTTTGGCCAAACCGCCGCCTTTTAATAAAGATAAATGCTTACGTACACAGTTAATTTGGTTAATTGTTGCACCAGAGGCCAATAGCAGATTGGTAGTGAGAAGCTTTTCCTGCAAAGTGATTGATCCGGCGGGGTAGGGGAGTAGTGCCGAACCGCCTCCGCTGATCAGTACCAGAATCAGTTCATTGGGTTGGGCTTTTGAAACACGCTCTGCAATAAGTTGCGCTGCTTTAAAGCCAGCGTCATCAGGCAGTGGATGTCCTGCCCCGATAATATCAATATTTTCAATTTTAGTTACATTTTCATAATTGGTAATCGCTATGCCTTTGTCCGTCAGCATATGTAGAGGGATGATTTCTGATGCAGCATGAGCCATTGCACAGGCTGCTTTACCAAAGGCGATAATATGAACTTTTGCATAACTGTTAAACAAGGCCGGAACCAGGTAACGTTTAACTGCTTGATAAGGATCAGCTGCAGCTATACCTGCCTTGAAAATGTTGAGGGCATCTTGTCTTATCGAAGCCAGGTCGGCCCGCTCTGTTAAAAGGCTCATGTTAAGTTTTATGACGATTTACGCCATTTCCTTAGCCAGAGCAAAGATGTTTTCGGCATCGAAAACCTGTTTATTATCTTCAAATAATTGTGCGATACAGGCTCGGTGCAACGCCAGTTTTAGTGCGCCAAAGCCGATAGCTCCCCAGATGATTTTGCCGTTTCGATTAATCCCTTTGTCCATTACATCAGTGCCACCTATGCCTAAGGGCGGTGTGGCATTGGCATCAGCTATCAATTCTATGCTGGGATTATTCTGCCATTGTTCGGTGGATAGTAACTCTACACCTGCGGCACCGGTAGCAAGTACAATATTTGCGTGCTTAATGGCTTCAGATCTGTCGTTATTATCGAAAGCTTCAACAGGAGTTAGGTCAACGCCAAAACGGGCTTTCATGTTATCGCAAGCTTGAATGGCACGCTCCAATTTTCGAGCCGTTATGGAAACTTTAGCGCCTTCCATAGCCAACATCGCCGCTGCACGCTGACCTACCGGTCCTGTTCCGGCCAAAACTACTGCAGACTTTCCCTCCAGATTGCCTGAAGATGCAAGTTTTGCAACGGCAGCGGCAGCGGTGGTATTGCCGCCATTACTGTCGAGCATAACCGAAACTTGAAAGCCGGAAAAAAAATGATTTTGTATGGCAGTAAATAAGGCTTGACCAGCAATCATGTCGCTTCCGCCTACAAAAATGGCTGTATTTTTTTTGTCTTTAGGTGCACGGGTAAAAATCGTACCTTCAACCAAGGCTAATATATTCTCGGGTGTCAGGCCACCATGTCCGATTACATGATCTGCACCGCCATCATAAGCGACAACAGTGTCGAAAACCGATGGGTGAATGTCTGTATCGAATTGAAATAACAGTTTTTTCATTAACTTACTCGTGATAACTACGTCTGGACTGCGTGAATGCAATTATTAAACATGCCTATTATACGCGATAAATAAAACAGTGACTTATTTTGGATTCTTGCGGATCATACTCAACTTGATATTATGAATTTGTTTTTTGATAAGCTTGCTTGTAAAGGCTTAACTTCGTTATTATCTGGAGCAAGTAGTTTGGGCTTGCTGTCGGGGGATGAGGTTTTTCCGGTTATTTTGGGTGGCTTTATCAAAAAAAATTATAATTAGAATGGATATAAAGAAATGAAAACACCTATTCACATTGCTGTAACAGGCGCAGCAGGGCAGATCAGTTATTCTTTATTGTTTCGTCTCGCAGCTGGGGCATTATTGGGCGCTGATCAACCGATTGTATTGCATTTGCTGGAAATAGCGCCGGTAATGACGGCTTTGCAAGGTGTGGTAATGGAGTTAAAGGATTGTGCTTTTCCGTTACTTTATCGCGTGGAAGTGACAGACGATCCTAGAGTTGCTTTTAAAAATGTTGATTATGCTTTTTTGGTTGGCGCAAGACCCAGAGGTCCCGGCATGGAACGTAAGGACCTGTTAGAGGGAAATGCGGAGATTTTTTCGATTCAGGGTAAAGCGTTGAATGATGTTGCAAGCAGGAATGTAAAGGTGTTGGTAACGGGTAATCCGGCGAACACCAATGCGCTGATTGCCATGAAGAATGCTCCCGATCTAAAGCCAGAGAATTTTTCAGCGATGACCCGGTTGGATCATAATCGGGCCTTAAATCAATTAGCTGAGAAATGCGGGGTTTTGCCAGTTGATGTAAAAAACATGATTATTTGGGGGAATCATTCAGCTACACAATATCCTGATATTCATCATGCCAAAGTTAAGGGGCAGGATGCGTTGTCGCTAGTTGACAAGGAATGGTATGTAAATGAATTTATACCGATCGTTCAGCAACGTGGTGCAGAGATTATTAAAACCAGAGGACAATCCAGTGCGGCATCGGCCGCAAATGCGGCGATAGATCAGATGAAAACCTGGGCTTTGGGTACTAATGCAGGGGATTGGATCAGTATGGGAATATTGTCCGAGGGTGATTATGGCATTGAACCCGGGTTGTTTTATTCTTTTCCAGTAACAGTAGTTAATGGGGAGGTAGCCATTGTAAAAGGTCTTGATATTAGTGAATTCAGTAAGCAAAAAATGCAGCTTACCGAGGCTGAACTTAAAGAAGAAAGAGATGCGGTTAAGCATCTTTTTTAAGAGATAGTTATGGTAAGTTTTAAATACGAAAGACTATCGATAAATGTCGATCAGTAGTTGTTAACTTTCGTCTTTCTATAGTTTTTTCATCGATGGCCTAATTTTTTTTTTATACAAAGGCGTAAGCGTCTTTGTATATTCCCTTTCAGTTTTATTGACAACGACCCGGTGAGCTGATATTTTGCCCTGCTGGCACTCGCGTTGATCGAGTGCTAAATACGGTTGCAGAGGTTGGTGTGGGTAATACGCAGGTTTTAAATGAACGGTCGCTACAGCTATTAAAAACGCTGGTTGAGCGCTATATAAGTGATGGACAGCCGGTTGGTTCACGGGTTTTATCAAAAGATTCGGATTTACATTTAAGTCCGGCAACAATTCGTAATGTCATGGCTGATCTTGAAGATCTGGGCTTGGTACATTCACCACATACCTCAGCAGGGCGGGTGCCTACGGTCAGTGGTTATCGGTTGTTTGTTGATACATTATTGACAGTTAAGCCCTTGGAGACAAGGGATTTAAATCTGTTACATCAGGGTTTGTCAGCAACCGATGACACAAGTGATATGATCGGTGTTGCCTCGCGGTTGCTTTCAGAATTAACGCAGATGGCCGGCGTAGTCACCTTGCCAAAAAGAGAGTTGGTATGTTTGCGGCATATCGAATTTCTGTCCTTGTCTCATAATCGTGTCTTAGTTATTTTTGTTACCAATGAGCAGGAAGTTCACAATAAAATTATCCACACCTCCAAAATATTTAGTCCTGCTGAATTACAGCAGGCAGCCAATTACTTAAATTCAATTTATTCGGGTCGAAGTCTCACGTCGGTTCGTAAAGCAGTTATAAAAGAGTTACAGGAAGACCAGGAGCGCATGAATCAAGGGATGCTGGATGCGGTAAGAATGGCGCAACTGGCATTCGATCAAGACAATGAAAAAGATGATTATGTGTTGACCGGTGAGACCAACTTGATGGGTTTTTCCGAGTTGTCAGACATGGAGCGATTAAAACATCTGTTTGAAGCCTTTAGTCAAAAGCAGGGTGTGATTCATTTGCTGGATCAGTGTATGAAAGCAGATGGGGTACAAATTTTTATCGGAGAAGAGTCAGGCTATCGTGCTTTTGATCATTGTAGTCTGGTGACATCTACGTATTCCGTGAGTGACGAGGTAGTCGGTGTGCTGGGCGTGATTGGTCCGACTCGTATGGCTTATGAAAAAATCATCCCTTTTGTTGATGTAACGGCTAAATTGTTGGGTGCTGCCTTGAATCCAAAACCAACGACCCCACTATAATTTACATGTTTTTGTGCCATAAGGTACGAATTTAATTTTTAATGTTAAGGAGCTTTAAATAATGAGTACTGATCAGGAACTGCCTGAATCTCAGGTTAATAGTGAAAACGAATCGGTTGTTGATACCTCGCATACCGAATTGGTTGAGCATGAGCTGACACTTGAAGAATTGCACCAGGCTTTGGCTGATGCCGAACAAAAAGCTCAGGACAACTGGGATAAAGCCGTTCGTGCGCAGGCGGAAATGGAAAACCTGAAAAGAAGAACCCAAAAGGATCTCGAAGATGCCCATAAATTTGCGCTAACCGGATTCGCTAAAGAACTTTTATCTGTGCTTGATAGCCTGGTTTTAGGTTTGCAGGCTGCAACAGGCGAAAGCGAGGACGTGAAAAAATTCCGTGAAGGTAGCGAATTAACGATTAAGCAGTTTGAAACTGTCTTTGCAAAATTTAAAATTGAAACGATTGACCCTATCGGCCAACCGTTTAATGCCGAACAGCATCAGGCGATGGCCATGCAGGTTGTGGAAGGCGCGGAGCCTAATTCTGTGGTTAATGTTTTCCAAAAAGGTTATATGTTAAATGGTCGATTATTGCGTCCCGCAATGGTTTTAGTAGCCAAAGCAGCTGAACAACAGCCAACAACTAACCCACATGTCGATGAACAGGCTTGAAATTAAATAAAGCAACCCAATATTTGTAATAACTTTTACTTTTTTGAATAAATTCAGGTCTGGAGAATACAATGGCTAAAATAATTGGCATAGATTTAGGAACAACAAACTCGTGTGTTGCTGTTTTGGAAAATGGCGTAGCAAGAGTTATTGAGAACAGTGAAGGAGCTCGTACCACGCCTTCTATAATAGCTTTTTCCAGTGATGATGAAGTGTTGGTTGGTCAGTCTGCAAAACGCCAGGCCGTTACTAATCCAAAAAATACCGTATTTGCTATCAAGCGTTTAATTGGTCGCCGTTTTAAAGATGATGTCGTACAAAAAGACATCAAAATGGTGCCTTATAAAATCGTTGAAGCAGAAAATGGCGATGCCTGGGTTGAAGTTCATGGCAAAAAAATGGCCTCTCCTGAAATTTCAGCGCGCATTTTGATGAAATTGAAAAAAGATGCTGAGGCCTATTTAGGTGAAGAAGTGACTGAAGCCGTTATTACCGTGCCGGCTTATTTTAATGATTCGCAACGTCAGGCAACTAAAGATGCCGGACGTATTGCCGGTCTTGAAGTTAAACGTATCATCAATGAACCGACTGCCTCTGCTTTGGCTTTTGGGATGGACAAACCTAAAGGCGATACTAAAATTGCGGTATATGATTTGGGTGGCGGTACTTTCGACGTATCCATCATTGAAATTGCCGAGATTGATGGCGAGCACCAATTTGAAGTCTTATCAACTAATGGTGATACATTCCTGGGTGGTGAAGATTTCGACTCTAGGATCATTGAGTTTTTGGCTTCAGAATTCAAAAAAGAAAGCGGCGTTGACGTCCATAACGATCCCTTAGCTTTACAACGATTGAAAGAAGCGGCAGAAAAAGCAAAAATTGAATTATCTTCGAGCCAGCAAACCGATGTTAATTTACCTTATATTACTGCTGATGCGGCCGGGCCAAAGCATTTAAATGTTAAATTGACACGCGCTAAACTGGAGTCTTTGGTAGAAGAATTGATTAATCGTACTAAAGGCCCTTGTGAAATGGCTCTGAAAGATGCGAAGTTAAAGGCATCTGATATCAATGACGTGATTTTGGTAGGCGGTCAAACCCGTATGCCGAAAGTACAAGAAATGGTAAAAGACATTTTTGGCAAAGAACCACGTAAAGATGTAAACCCTGATGAAGCGGTTGCTTTAGGTGCGGCGATCCAAGCGGGCGTTTTGGCCGGCGATGTTAAAGACGTATTATTGTTGGATGTTATTCCATTATCTTTGGGTATTGAAACCATGGGTGGCGTGATGACCAAACTGATCGAGAAAAACACGACTATTCCGACAAATGCTTCGCAAGTGTTTTCTACTGCAGATGATAATCAGACTGCAGTAACTGTGCATGTTTTACAAGGTGAGCGTGAAGTTGCCTCTGCGAATAAATCATTGGGACGTTTTGATCTGTCTGATATTCCACCTGCATCACGCGGTGTTCCGCAAATTGAAGTCGCTTTCGATATTGACGCTAACGGTATTTTGAACGTTTCAGCCAAAGATAAAGCCACTGGCAAAAAGCAATCAATCGTTATTAAAGCTTCGAGTGGTTTATCAGATGACGAAGTTGATCGCATGATTAAAGATGCTGAAGCTCATGCGGATGAAGATCGTAAATTGACACAATTGGTCTCAGCTCGGAACCATGCGGATGGAATGATTCATGCCACTGAAAAATCATTGAAAGAACTGGGTGATCAAGTGGGCGATGAGGAAAAAATTAGCATTGAGCATGCGATTGAGGCTTTGAAAGCCGTTGTTAAAGGTGATGACAAAGAAGCAATTGAAGCAAAAACGAATGAGTTAACCGAGTTATCAGGTAAACTGGCTGAACGAGTTTATGCACAAAAGTCTGCTTCTGAAGGCGAGGCTGATGGCGGTCATTCTTCTTCAGAGCAGGCTGAGGATGACGGAGTTGTTGATGCTGAGTTTGAAGAAGTCAAAGACGACGATAAAAAGTAAAATGAAGCTTGAGGGTGTATTCTAGCCCTCAACCGTAAAGAAAAAATCATAAAGAACACGGAACTCACGAAGGAAAACTTTGTGTCACTCCTTGTTCTTTTTGTGGTTTAAATGACCGATCATTGAAAACCATAAATTTTCCTGAGTTGATGCTAATGTTACAGTGTCATTCTGACAATCAATAGATTATCCAGGGCGAAATCCAAGTGATAATCATCAAAATCTAACAATAGACAATTGAACTATGGCAAAAGAAGATTTTTACAAGCTTCTCGGTGTAGACAGAAACGCCAGTGACGCAGAAATTAAGAAAAGCTATCGCAGTAAGGCAATGAAGCATCATCCTGACAGAAACAAAGATAATCCTGTTGAAGCTGAAGCAAAGTTTAAGCAGATTAAAGAAGCTTACGAAGTTTTATCAGACCCGAAAAAGCGATCCTCTTATGATCAGTTCGGGCATGCCGGAATTGATCCTTCGATGGGTGGCGGGCATTCCAGTGGTTTTGGTGGGGCTGAAAGTTTTAGTGATATTTTCGGCGATATTTTTGGTGGAGGACGGCAGCAACGGAGTAATGTTCAGCGAGGCTCTGACCTGCGCTACAACTTGGAATTATCGCTGGAAGAAGCCGTATTTGGAACTGATGCCAAGATTCGGGTGCCGGTTTTGGTTTCTTGTGGTGAGTGTAGCGGCTCTGGCGCCAAAAAAGGTTCAAGTCCGGTCATTTGTACGACTTGCCACGGTCACGGGCAAGTCAGGATGCAGCAAGGTTTCTTTTCTGTTCAACAAACATGTCCAACCTGTCGTGGATCAGGTAAACAAATAAAAGATCCCTGTGGGGTTTGTTATGGACAGGGTCGGGTTCAGGAAAATAAGACCTTATCCGCAAAAATTCCTGCAGGTGTTGATACGGGTGACCGTATCCGTTTGGCTGGCGAAGGTGAAGCTGGAGAGCATGGTGGACCGGCCGGTGATCTTTACGTACAGGTTCAGGTAAAAGATCATGAGATTTTTACGCGAGATGGCGCGAATTTATATTGCGAAGTACCGATCAGCTTTCCTACTGCCTGTTTAGGTGGTGAGTTGGAAGTGCCAACCTTAAATGGTAAAGTTCTTTTGAAAATCCCTGGTGAAACCCAAACTGGAAAATTATTCAGGTTGCGAGGCAAGGGTGTCAAGCCTGTTCGAGGCGGACCTGTTGGTGATTTGTTATGCAAAGTACAGATTGAAACGCCGGTGCATTTAACTAAAGAACAAAAAACTTTGGTAGAGCAGCTAAGCGAGTCTTTGTCCGGCAGTGGTAAACATCACAGCCCTCAAGAATCATCTTGGACGGATGGAGTCAAAAGTTTCTTCGATAAATTAACAGGATAAGTCGTGATGCGTATAGCTGTAGTAGGGGTTTCGGGACGAATGGGGCTTTGTTTGATCAAATCAGTGACCCTGACTAGAAATGCCGAATTGACTGTTGCCGTATCTCGACCTGACAGTCTTTCCATTGGTCGTGATGCGGGTGAATTGGCAGGTATTAGCGTCCTTGGCATTAAGGTTGTCGATAATCTGTCGTCTGTTGTCGATCAATTTGATGTGTTGATTGATTTCACCCGTCCCGACGCTTCCATGGAGTTTATTGAGATTTGTCGGCAGGCCGGAAAGAAAATGGTTATCGGCACTACCGGATATAGCAATATCCAAAAAGCCCTAATTACAGAGGCTGCTAAAAACGTGGCGATAGTGATGGCTCCCAATATGAGTATTGGGGTAAATCTGTCGCTAAAATTATTGGAAATGACCGCCAAAATCATGGGCGATTATACAGATATTGAAGTGATAGAAGCGCATCATCGTCATAAGGTCGATGCACCGTCCGGTACAGCTTTAAGGATGGGCGAAGTAATTGCGGATGCATTGGGGCGTGATTTAAAAGACTGCGCAATTTATGGCAGGGAAGGTAATACAGGTGAGCGAGACAGAAAAACTATTGGTTTTTCAACTATACGTGCCGGTGATATTGTTGGAGAGCATACTGTAATGTTTGCCGACGATGGAGAAAGGGTTGAAATCACGCATAAAGCTACTAGCCGTATGACTTTTGCAAATGGCGCGGTAAGGGCAGCGATTTGGTTGGCTAATAAAAACAGTGGGTTGTACGATATGCAAGATGTTTTGGGGTTGTCTTGAGTCTTAATCGGTTGTTAATTTACGCAAATCATTAAATACAAAGTTGTATTAGGCCGATCATAACTAATATTGTCAGCGCGTCACTATTTTTGACACAAGATTTTTTTGTTTCGTACCAAAAATCGTCAAAAATTTAGCGACGGTTAGATTGCTTCGCAAGCCCCAGTCGTCTCTTCACTTTCCAATCAGCCAGCAAGGGTGGGATTAAAATAGTTCTCGCAATGATTCTACGCCTCTGGCATCGTGCGATTGGAGGTGAAAGTTGCTTGATAAAACTTCGCTAACGATGAGGCTAGTGTGTCATGAAGAAAGGCTTAGGCCTTTCATGCTGTATTAAAGATGAGAGTAGGTCTCTCGATTTCGGCGACCAGAAGCTGGAATCAAACCACTCTATGCGGCCTGTGTTAAAAGTACAGGTCGTGAGC
>CAILCX010000123.1 GCA_903832775.1 uncultured Methylobacter sp.
AATATAAATATCATATACTTATATCTATTAAGTGGCGGAGAGAGAGGGGTTCGAACCCTCGATACGTTGCCGTATACACACTTTCCAGGCGTGCGCCTTCGACCACTCGGCCATCTCTCCTGCATTTTTGACTCCCCGTAAGATAACGAGTAGCACCGTAGAATAAACGATATTTGATTTCGGCGCAATGGCTTAAGTCCATTGCGCCTGATTTGGGATTAGCTATTAGCTTCGGTCAATGCTTCCAATTCATCCCAACGTTGGTAAATTTGCTCAAGTTTAGTTTCTATTTGCTTCAATTCATCAAGAGTTTTGGAAACGGCCATTTGATCCTTTTTATAAAACTCCGGAGCACTGATTTGCTTATTTAGTTCGATTTGCTTAGCTTCCAGTTCGGCAATCTGTTCCGGCAATTTATCCAGTTCCTGTTGCTCTTTAAAGCTTAACTTTTTTTTGACTACCAATTTTTCTGGCGATGGTGCGACAGGTTTTACCTGTTTAACTACCTTGGCGGTTTCAATTTTTTTAGCTTGTTTTACATGATTCATCCAGTCGGTATAACCGCCGACGAACTCATCAACTTCGCCAGTTCCATCCAACACGAAAACGCTGGTAACTACGTTATCTAGAAATGCTCGATCATGACTCACCAATAATAAGGTCCCATCAAAATCAACCAGCTTTTCTTCCAGCAATTCCAGGGTTTCCAAATCCAGATCGTTGGTCGGCTCATCCATGATGATCAGATTGGAAGGCTTGGTGAATAAACGCGCCAATAACAGGCGGTTTTTTTCGCCACCCGATAAACTTTTGACCGGTGAACGCGCACGAGCCGGAGCAAATAAAAAATCACCCAAATAAGACATCACATGACGCTGATTACCGGCAATTTCGACAAAGTCATTACCGTCAGCGACAGTTTCCGCAACGGTCATATTGGGATCAAGTTGATCGCGCAACTGGTCAAAATAAGCAATTTCGAGTTTAGTGCCCTGCTCTACCGTGCCACTGGTTGGCTCTAACTGTTTCAACAGCAATTTTAACAAAGTCGATTTACCAGCACCATTAGGGCCAATGAGTCCGATTTTGTCGCCCCGTTGAATCAGCGTAGAAAAATTTCTGACGATATCCCGATCTTCATAAGCAAAACTGATGTCGTTAACTTCAACCACTTTTTTACCCGACGCATCGCCCCGCTCCAAAGACATTTTACTGGTGCCTTGGGTGTTTCGACGCTGCGAACGTTCAGCGCGTAATTTTTCCAGCGCTCTGACACGACCTTCATTTCTTGTGCGTCTGGCTTTTACGCCCTGCCTGATCCAAACTTCTTCATCGGCCAGCTTCTTGTCAAACTCAGAATTTTGATTGGCTTCATCTTCCAGCGCTGCCGCTTTCCTTGTTAAATAATCGTCATAAGTGCCCTGCCAGGACACCAGATTACCGCGATCAAGATCGACAATCCGTGTTGCCAGTTTTTGTAAAAATGACCGATCATGGGTAACAAATAACACCGCACCCTGAAAAGTCAGCAACTGGTCTTCAAGCCAGGTAATACTTTCAAAGTCCAGATGGTTGGTCGGTTCATCGAGTAACAAAACTTCAGGGTCCATCACCAAGGCGCGAGCCAAGGCAACTCGCCGCTTCCAACCGCCTGACAAACCGCTGATTTTCAATTCACCGGGTAATTCCAATTTGGTTAAGGTAGTTTCAACGCGTTGCTGAAAATGCCAGCCATTATGAGTTTCAAGTTGATGCTGTAAATCGCCCAATTCATTTAACGCCTTGTCATCATCGTAATCCATCGTCAAAGACAGCTCATGATAACGGGTAATCCATTCGCCCAACTCCCCCAAACCGCCAGCCACAGCATCGTAGATAGTTGCATCATCGGGTAAATCCGGAGTTTGCTCCAGCCAGGCCAATCGTAATTCGGGTTGCCTCCAAATTTCACCATGATCGGCCTGAATATTGCCGGCAATAATCTTCATCAAAGTTGATTTACCTTCGCCATTACGGCCTAACAGACCAACTCGCTCTCCGGCATCTAGCTGGAAATCAGAGTTATTTAATAAAGCGTGAGTTCCAAAAGCGATGGATACGTTGGACAATCGTAATAAGGGCATTTTAAAGTTCTTTATGTTGTAAGTAACGTCGTAATAAATCCAGTGCCAGTAACGCCGCCTGATTTTGCTTGCGTTTAATCGGGCCAACCACTGAATGGGTGTTTTGAAAAAATCCATCTTTAGTCAGTAGCCCATTATATAGAATAATGGGCTGATCTTTATCGTGAAATAACGTATTATTTCCAGAATAGAGCTGAACCAGCACAAAATCGGCTGCACTGGAGCCCTGAATCGCGCTGGCCACGGCCTTGCTTGTAGCGCATAAATCATCTTTATTGACAGTGACAGCCAGTTTTTGCCCCAGTTTTTCCAGAGAATGCTGATAACAGGATTCCAGCAACCATTCCGAACCTATACATTTAGCCGCCAACAAGCCCTGACTGGCTGTTTCGACAACGGCTAGGGTGTAATTTCCCGCTGACATTAACTGATTGATGGTAAAAATCAGATCACCACCAGCGACTCCCAAACCATCAATCGCGAACACATTGTCGCCCAGCTTGTTTGCAATATCTGCTACCAAAGTCGTCATTGCAGTTTCCGGGTAATCCTGTGGAAACAGCAATTTGGTTTGCACATCATCTTGACTTGC